>CAKSJC010000037.1 GCA_934462885.1 uncultured Eubacteriales bacterium
ATTGTCATACGCTCTTACCGCCTTTTTTCATCGGATGAGTCCGCCCCGGCTCCAGCGTAAACGTTGTACTCTTTCCATACGGTTTCAAGCCGTCCGAGAGTTTCGGTGACTTCGGCTTCTTTTTTCTTGCCGATATACGCAATCATTGCGTTTATGATGCTCATCGGCGCGACAAGCGAGTCTACGAACGACGCCATATCGCTCTTTGCGATAAGCGCGACGTCCGCGTGAGGAACTATCGGTGAAGTCATGCTGTCCGTTATGGCGACGACAGACGCTCCCGTATTTGACGCGTACTTTGTCGCGTTCACGATCCCGGTAGAATATCTCGGAAAGCTTATTGAAACAAACACGTCGTCCGAATGAAGCTTCATGAGATGCTCGAATATCTCGCTTCCGCCCGCGGGTCTGATAAGTCTTACGTTATCAAACAAAAGTCCGAAATAATAATTCATGTACTCCGCAAGAACAGATGAGGATCTCATTCCGAGAATATAGATATTTCTCGCCGAAAGAATGAGATCTATCGCGCGCTCAAACGATTTTTTATCAATAGTTTCAAGTGTTATTTTGATTTTCTCCGCGTCCGAAGTCAGAATACAGTCAAGTATTTTATCTTCATCCATTCGGAGATTCGCGGCGTTCACCCGCTGAACCGAGGTAAGTCTCACCCTGACGGTTTCTCTTATCTGTTCCTGAAAGCGGTGATATCCGTCAAATCCCATTTCCACAGCAAATCTTACCACGGTAGATTCCGACACTCCCGCCTGTTCTCCGAGAGCCGACGCCGTCATATAAGCCGCTTTATCGTAATTTGCAATTAAAAAATTCGCTATAGCGCGGTGTCCTTTCGAAAGCTCGGGAAGCTTTTCCTGAATCTGCGCTATCAGATCAGTCGTCTGACTTTTCGTTAAATCTTTCACGGCACAATCCTGCTTTATTTATGTGAAATTTTTCGCTGCCGCGCTTTGTTATTTCGGCAAAACACGCGGTGCAAATGTTCTGTCGCAAGCAATAATCAATATAACATTATACAGTAAAACGCATATAAAATCAATCATTTTTTATGAATACTCCGCCGTCCTGTTTTCCGGCGTCCTGCCGTTTTGCTCCGTTTTCCGAAAAACGCCGGAAAAGCCGGTCGGGAATGTATTCCCGACCGGCTTTTCCCAAACCGTTCTTTCTCCGGCTCTATATAATCGGCAGGTCAGCCTACCGTTTTCCTTTCAGGTACTATAAGTCCGTAGCTTCCGTTTTTCCTTCCGTATACAACGCACGTTTCGTTCGTATCGGCGTCGGTAAATACATAAAAGTCATGTCCGAGAAGATTCATCTGGAGAATAGCCTCTTCCGGAGTCATCGGTTTTAAGGCAAAGGTCTTTGTGCGAATGTCAAATTCTCCTTCCTCTTCAATCACGGTATCAGCCTCGGCCATACTTGCTTCCGCCGCCGCAAATGAATTCTTCATGCGCCGCTCAAGTCTTGTTTTATTCTTTCTTATCTGTCCTTCTATCGTATCAATACAGCGCGCAAGGGATGTTCTGAAATCCGCCGTAGTTTCTTCCGCTCTGAAAAGCGTTCCTCCGACTGAGATGGTAATCTCCATGCATGCTTTGTCACGGATCTTCCGAAGAGTTACCGTTGCGTCCGCTCCGTTCGGGAAATAGCGACCAAATTTCGCCAGTTTTTTTGCCGCAAATTCTTTAAGATCTTCGTAAACTGTGATCTGTCTTCCAATGTAAGTAATGTTCATGCCGGTACCACCTTTTTTCTGAATTACGGACCGGTTACGGGATATCTTTCCCCGACTTTGCGTCAGGTTCTTTTTATCCTTCCCCTTCCGCATTTTTATTATATCACATAACGAGTGGGTATTATATATATATATTGTGAACATTTACACTTTTTTTAAGTCTTTTTCTCGAATAATATATGAAATTGCAACAACAAAACTCCGCATTCGAAAAAACGTTCGATTTTTGTACATTTTTCAGGATGTTTATTCGGTTAAATTGCTTTTTGTTTTTTCTCTCAGTATATTTTTCTTTTTTATCTTATATAAAATTTACCTTTTTCTCCAATATAAAATCGGTATGTGCTTTTTTTACATATTTATTTTTATTTTATATTGCAAAATTGTAAGTATTTCGCCACAGTTTTATTTGACACATTTTTTTTCACATGATATAATATGTTAATGACAGTTTTTTTATCCCGCACGCAGCGCGTTTCTTTCGCTGAATAATCATGCTGCGGTGAGGAAAAAATATACTGCACCTGTTTATGCTGTTTATTACATTAATTAAACGAATATAAAACGGAGACTTAAAATGAGAGATAAATTTAAATGCGTGGTCGTCGGCGCTACCGGTATGGTAGGTCAGCGTTTTCTGACACTTCTTGAAAATCATCCGTATTTCACCGTCTCCGGAGTTGCGGCAAGCAGCCGTTCCGCCGGTCAGACTTACGAAAAAGCGGTCGAGGGTCGTTGGAAAATGCACGCTCCGATACCCGAAGCCGTTAAAAATATGACTGTCATCGACGCCGCCGATATTGACGCCGTTAAAAAAATCTGCGACTTCATTTTCTGCGCCGTTGATATGCCGAAAGATCAGATCAGAGCTTTGGAAGAAGCTTATGCGAAAGCGGAAGTTCCCGTTATATCAAACAACTCCGCCAACCGCTGGACGAGCGACGTTCCCATGGTAATCCCCGAGATCAACGCCGATCACCTTGAGGTAATCGAAAGCCAGCGCCAGCGTCTCGGCACAAAAAAAGGTTTTATTGCCGTTAAGCCGAACTGCTCTATCCAGAGCTATGTTCCCGCGCTCACTCCACTTCTCAAGTACGGTATAAAAAATGTCGTCGTAACAACTTATCAGGCTATCTCGGGCGCGGGTAAGAATTTCGAAACATGGCCCGAAATGGTCGACAACGTTATTCCCTACATCGGCGGAGAAGAAGAAAAAAGCGAGAAAGAGCCTCTCAAGATTTGGGGTAACGTAAAAGGCGGAACTATTGTCGCCGCTTCTTCTCCGGTTATATCCACACAGTGCATAAGAGTTCCCGTCACAGACGGTCACACCGCCGCCGTTTTCGTTTCTTTTGAAAACAAGCCTCCGCGCGAGACTATCCTTGAAGAATGGAAGAATTACCGCGGCTTGCCGCAGCTTCTTTCGCTCCCGTCAGCTCCGGAGCAGTTTATCACGTATTTTGAAGAAAATGACCGTCCGCAGGCTAAGCTTGACCGCGGCATCTACGGCGGAATGGGCATTTCAGTGGGAAGACTCCGTCCGGACACCATCTTTGATTATAAGTTTGTCGGACTTTCCCACAACACGCTGAGAGGTGCGGCTGGCGGCGCCGTGCTTATCGCAGAGCTTCTTTACCGCAAAGGATATTTGGACTGACGGATCGCTCCGATTCAAAACGACTTCGCCTGCCGTTTCGGGAAACGGCATCCGCGCACCGCGCAAAACGCGCGTCTGTGCGTGCGTCTTTCCGCACTCCTGTAAAGCAGCGAAGATTACCGCCGCTCTTTTAGGTCAGATAACGCCGTATAATTCAAAAACCGGGGATACTTTTTTTGAGAAAAGTATCCCCGGCGCTTATATCGAACACCCTTCACATTAAAAGCCGACAAAATCGCCGCGCTCTTTTCGTACAGTTTTAATATGCATCGCTCCTTTTCGATCCGAAAGCTTTTGAAAGGGGTTCGGGGAAAAACTTTTTCTGAAAAAAGTTTTTCCCCGAACCCCTCGCTTTCTTTACTGTCCGCTCTCCGCTTTTTGACCCGCAAGTTCTCTCTCGTTTGATTCTTTTCGAGAAAAAAGCTTACTTCTCCTGATACTTTGCAAAGCCATCAGGACTATCGGGGCGATAAGCATCCCGGGGACTCTGCCGATCTGCCACCCGGCGTAAATCCACAACAGTGCGACAAACGAATGTACTCCGCTTGCTTTTCCGATAAGCTTCGGTTCGATAAAGCGTCTTACTATGCCCAGCACGGCGAGTATAACAAAAAGGCCCACAGCGAAAGATATCTCACCATAGATTATTTCCCATACCGCCCACGGAACCATAACCGTGCCGCACCCGAGCACGGGAAGAATGTCGATCACCGCAATTAAAAACGCCAAGGCGATCGGGTTTTTCGCCCCGATCAAAATAAATCCCACTGCAAGCTCAAAAAAAGTTACCGTCATTATAATTAAGTACGCTCTCAGGTAGGAAAACACCGCTCCGCTCACTTCGGCGAATACATCGACCGTCTTTTTCGATATTCTCTTCGGAATCAGGCTTTTCATACTTTCCGCCGCACCCTCCATATCCGCCATAAGGTAGATAAACGCGGTTACTCCCGCAAAAGTCGAAAAAACCCCTCCCGGAAGAGCGCTTATCATTCCCCCGAGAAACGACGCTGCAAACGAAGCGGCATAAGAAGCCGCTTCGTTTAGCGCAGCCGACAGATATTCCGCAATCTTTCCGTCGAGTTTCAGCGGAAGCCGTTTTGCAAGCCCTCTTATCATTTCCGACACATCCGCCGCGATATCCGGCAGACTTTTCAGAAGTACCGAAAGTTCTGAAATAAGTTTTCCGGAAAAAGCGCCCGCCGCGTATACGGCTCCGAAACATAAAATAAGTGAAAATGCCGTACATCCTACCTTCCGATTAACGTGACAGGCGCGGCTTACAAAAAGCCCGGCTGGCCTTAAAATACGTGCGGCGACGTAAGCGGCTCCGAACGGGATGAGTATATCGGCGGCTGAACGTCGGAGTATTCCCGACAAAATGATGCCGAGCGCCACGGAAGCCGTCAGATATAAAAACGGCGGGTACGCGGCTTTTTCTTTTGCCGCTGTCTTTTTGTTCTGCTCATCCATTCCGATACCTCCGCATTCTTTTGCTGTATAAATATTATTACCGCTTTTTTACTTTGATTATGCTTTATTTTTGATTACGCTTTGTTTTTAAGGCTGCGGGAGATTGCAAAAAACCGAAAAAAGAAAAATGAGCTTCAACTTCTTTCGGGAAACGGTTTTCGAAAGAAACAAAAAACATGACGCTCACGATAGAATACCGCGCCCGCCGCCCTCTTTCGATAAAGTAAAAAAAAGTTTCTCCCCGCCTTGTCAGGCGAGGAGAAACGTGCGTATACGTTATTCGGTTTTTTTACTCTTTCATGAGCTTTTCCGCCGCCGCGAGCTTTACGCAAGCGCAAAGTATCTCTATCGCCTGCTTGAGTTCGTCGTTTTCGGGGAAGGTCGGCGCGATTCTCAGGTTGCTGTCATGCGGATCGCGCCCGTATGGGTAAGTCGATCCTGCCGCAGTAAGCGTTACTCCAACCGAACGCGCAAGCTGGTATACTCGGCGCGCGCATCCTTCGCTTACATACAGGCTGATGAAATATCCGCCTTTCGGAGTCGACCAGTGAGCTATATCAAGCCCGGCCAGCTCTGTTTCGAATATATGCTCAACCAGCTCGAACTTCGGGCGGAGAATAGCGGCGTGATGTCTCATATGCGCTCTGATTCCGTCTGCGTTTCCAAAGAATTTAACGTGGCGCATCTGGTTTATCTTATCGTATCCAATTGTCTGAGTTGCGATAATCGGTCTGATCTGCTCAAGGTTTTTCTCGCTTGCCGCCATTATCGCAAGTCCCGAACCCGGGAACGTGATTTTCGACGTGGAGGCGAAATAGAATATATTATCCTCGGTTCCGTATTCTTTTGCACGCTCGAAAATATTCGCAAGATGAACAGGCTCGTCGTAAAGCTCGTGAACGGCATATGCGTCATCCCAGAAAATGCGGAAGTCGGGAGCCGCCGGCTTCATTGCCGCGAACAGATCCACAACCTCGTCGGAATATGTAATTCCCTCCGGGTTAGAAAACTTAGGAACGCACCAGATACCTTTGACTGATGGATCGGAACAAGCTATATCGTAGACTTCGTCCATATCGGGTCCGTTCGGAGTCATTCTGACGGGAATCATCTCAATGCCGAGTGTGCGGCATATCGTGAAGTGACGGTCGTATCCGGGAGACGGGCAAATAAACTTTATTCTGCCCTGACGGCACCACGGCTCATGACCTCCGGCTACTCCGAAAAGCATGGCGCGTACCATCGTATCGTACATTACGTTAAGCGAAGAGTTCCCGAGAACGAGAATCCTTTCCGCCGGAATCCCAAGAAGGTCGCTGAACAACTTCTTTGTTTCCGGAAGTCCGTCAAGAATACCGTAGTTGCGGCAGTCAAGTCCGCTCGCGCTGAAGCAGTCTCCGCGATCGCTTATTATATTTAAGAGTCCCGACGAAAGATCAAGCTGCGCCTGATTGGGTTTTCCGCGGGTAAGATCAAGCGTAAGATTCATCTCCGACCATTTGTCAAGCTTAGCTTGCTCTTCTTCAAATACAGTGCGGAGTTCTTCCGCGCTCATTTCCGAAAAAGGCTTTTTGTTCATATTTCCTCCTATGGTAAATGCATATTCAATCGGTATTACGGCAGAACGGCAAAAGCAGTTTGCCGATTCGCGCAAAATTATTATTTAAGGAGTCCCGAAAGTATCTTTTCTTCCGCTTCCTCGTGGGTAAGTCCAAGGGTCATGAGCTTCAATATCTGATCTCCCGCGATTTTGCCGATAGCCGCCTCGTGAATAAGACGCGCCTCGACGGAATTTGCGCATATCTCGGGAATTGAGCGTATTTTTGCGTCGTCCATGATGATCGAGTCGCACTGCACGTGACCGAAACAGCTTGCGTTTCCCGTCATCTTGGGGCAAAACAGCTGATTTGAGCTTCCTTTTGCTACGGAACGTGAGTTAATACGCGCTTTCGATCCGTCGCCGTTTAATACGACCTCCGTGTCGCTCACAACGGTCTGATGTCCGTCGGACATTATTCTCTCGTTGACAATAACCTCGCAGTTATCCTCAGCCGTTATAACGGTTTTTCTGTTTGTGGAATCAATACCGCCTATCTGCACGGTTTCGATTTCCATCGAAGCCCCCGGCGCAAGGTGAGCCGTCATCGACGGATTCATGATCCGTTCTCCGCTTCCCCCTCCTTCGCCGTAGTGCTTTTCTATATATTTAACGTGTGAATTTCTTCCGATTTCGAACGAGTGAAGTCCGTCGTGCGCGGATTTTTCGTCTCCCTCGTTGTGTATGCCGCACCCTGCGACTATCAGAACGTCGCAGTCGTCGCCTATCTTGAAATCGTTATACACCATTTCGGCGATGCCTGTTTTTGTTATGATAACGGGAATGTGAACGCTTTTGTTTTTCGTTCCCGGCTTTACGATAATGTTAATTCCGGGATTGTCTGTTTTTGTTTCGATAGTTATCTCATCCGTGCATCTGCGTCCCGCAAGCATACTGTTTTCACGTATGTTGTACGCTCCCTCCGGAACGGAATGAAGGTCGGCTATTTTTTCAAGCAGACCGCGTCTTATATCTTCGTTCATTTTGATGTTTCCTTAATGTGATGTTTCCTTAATGTATTGACGATATTTAAGAAGTCACCCGGACTTTTTGCGTAAAACACAGGAGGGCTTTACGCAAGCTTTATGAAAAGCACGGTTTATCGCATACCGCGTCTATCGACGGGAGAATATCGGAAGGCTTTCCGCGTCCTTTAAGCTTTCCGTCGGCAATGAGAAGCACCTCGTCAGCCTGATTTATTATGCGTTCCTGATGAGAGATTATTATAAGCGTGCATCCGGTAGATTCGTGAAGCTCACGGAATGTATTCGTCAGGCGGTGGAAGCTCCACAAATCGATGCCCGCCTCCGGCTCGTCGAATATCATAATTTTCGAATCCTTCGCAAGTACGGTTGCGATCTCAATACGCTTTACTTCTCCTCCCGACAGTGAAGCATCAACCTCACGGTCGATATATTCCTCGGCGCAAAGTCCGACTCTCGTGAGATAGCGGCAGCATTCGTCTTTTCTCAGCCTGCGCTTTGCCGCAATTGAGAGAATATCCCGAACCGTTATTCCCTTAAAGCGGGGCGGCTGCTGAAAGCCGTAAGATATCCCCGCTTCCGCTCTCTTTGTAACGTCCAATTCGGTAATATCGCGTCCGTCAAGGATTACGCTTCCCGCCTCCGGCTTTATTATTCCCATTATGGCTTTGGCAAGGGTGGTTTTTCCGCCTCCGTTCGGACCGGTGATAACAATATAGCTCCCGTCCTCAATATCAATCGAGATCCCGTCGAGAATATTTGTCTTTTCCGAGAGAGATCCGTCTTTCGTTACGGAATAGCATAAATTTGATAGGCGAAGCATATAAAAATTTACCCTTTCTTTTCTCCCTGAACAAAAACGCGGGAGAATGAAATTTTCACTCCGCGCCGCATATTTAATTTTGCATAGCGGCGGAGCGGTTTATTCAAAAATATATAGAATATTGTAAAAAACAAGCAATATTTGAATTATATAAAAGCACCGTAATTCATACTCGACTACAACATAATATATTATATGATATTTCCCCACAAAAAACAATAGTGCGAAACAATTTTTATAATGAAAGTAAATATAATTTTTTTGATATTTTATATCAAATTGACGAAAAATGTGATAATATATCATATAATACAGCTCGTGAAAAAAGCCGTAACCCGGCTGCGGAAATTTCAGATGACAAGAGTCAAAAATTTCAAAGACGAGAACCGAACAAACCGCAAATCGATGTAACAAAGAGGAAAAAATGACGCAGAGAGAGATTAATCCCTACAAATATTCAGACTCAAACAAAAGATACATGACATACGACTGGTATATGAAAAAACGTTTCGGCGGCAAAGCGGCGAAAGTAACTCTCGATATCGGCTGCACCTGTCCGAATATAGACGGAACACGCGGGCGGGGAGGCTGCATATACTGTAAATCGGGAAGCCGCAGCGCTGTGGGAGATACTCTCGAAGAGCAGTACGCCGCAGGTATTAAAACTGCCTGCCGAAAATGGAATCCCATCGGATTTATTCCGTATTTTCAATCGAACACAAACACTTACGGCGACATATCATACCTTACAAAGATGTATAACAAGGCGGCGGCGTTTGAGGGAGCGCTCATGCTCGATATAGCGACCCGCGCGGACTGCCTTTCCGATGAGGCGATTACGGTCTTATGCAGTATAGCCGAAAAAATTCCTCTCACGGTAGAGCTTGGACTTCAGACCTCGTCTGACAGAACCGCGGAGAAAATTAACCGCGGACACACTTTCGATGAGTTCTGCGGTGGCTATTACAGGCTTCGACGTGCGGCTCACGACGTTAACGAAAGGTTTGGCTGCGGACTTTTTGAGAAGCGCATTATGATAGGCGTTCACTTAATAAACGGGCTTCCCGGCGAGGATCACGACGACATGATGAAATCGGTCCACGACGTGGCGGCGCTGTTTCCCGACATGGTGAAAATACACCTTCTTCATATTTTGAGAGGCACTGCGCTCTGCGATATGTATGAGCGCGGCGAATACGCGCCCCTGGAAGCGGACGAATATGTCAGCATCACCTGCGACCAGCTTGAGGCGCTTCCCGAAAAGACGGTCATCGGAAGAATCACGGGAGACGGACCGGCAGACGATCTCGTCGCTCCTCTGTGGAGTCTAAGAAAAACCGCCGTCGCAAATGAAATTGACAAGGAACTGTTCCGCAGAGGAAGCGCGCAAGGGTGCAAAGCGTCTGAAAATCTACGTTTTTAACAAAAAAACGTAAAAATATTTATAGAATATTTCCTTGCAATAGGTCAATATATTTGCTATAATAATACCCGCTTATAAAAAAGAAAACGTTATGGAGAATGATGTATGAGATACGTATGCTTAATCTGCGGATACACTTATGATGAAAAAGAAGGAGATCCCGAAAACGGAATAGATCCGGGTACACTTTGGGAAGATCTTCCCGACGTTTTTTCATGTCCGGAATGCGGAGTCAGCAAAGAAGATTTTGACAAAGACCCCGATTACGACGAGGATGAAGATTAACAAAAACGTATAAAAAAGGAACAACACACGGGACTTTTGAAAAAATCCCGCAATTAAAAATTCACTTTTGGCGAGGCTTTCATGATTCCGAATGAAGCTTCGCGTTTCTATATGAAGTCTCGGCGTTTCTGCACGGGGCTTTCGCGATTCAAGTAAAAATTCGCTTCAGACAAAACAAAAGAGATACTTTGCGCGACACTGCGGATCAATTCTCCGCGCTCCCGCCGAGTATCTCTTTTGTTATTTGAGTCGGGCAAATGCTCTGCAAATTTAATAAGATCTCATTCGAAAGTTTTTCGGACAGAACGTTTGCAGTAGGCGCTTTCTCACCAAAGATCCGCCCGCGTTTTTTACGTAAAAATCACACTCCGAACGTTATTTGCGCCTGAGAGACGTCCACATCGACGAGCGTGACGGACAGCGGAGTACCGAGCGTTATCGTGCGCTCCCCCGATGTGAGGGTCATGAGTTCGTCGTTTATTTTTGCGTTTTCAAAGCACGACGCGGGAAGAAATCCTTCTATTAAGTTCTCGCACTGAACGAACAGACCGCTTTTTACAACCGACGTGACCACGACGTCGAATTTCTCGCCAACGTGATCCTTCATGTAGATCGCCATGTAGAGATCCTCGATATCGCGTTCGGCGTTCTGCGCTCTTATCTCGCACTCCGACGACGATGCGCCGCGTTCTGCGGCAATGCGGGACAGTTCGGGAACAATGTCGTCCGATACCTTAGAATTCGCATTGAGCGATGAAATTCCGGCTTTTTCGAGAACCGTACTTATCACCGTGTGAACAAACAAATCGGGATAGCGCCTTATGGGAGAGGTAAAGTGGCAGTAGTCGGGCGCGGCCAGGCCGTAGTGCC
>CAKSJC010000038.1 GCA_934462885.1 uncultured Eubacteriales bacterium
ATTCATAAGCCGGATCGGACGGCGTTGTATCAACCGTCTCTACATAATTATCGACGGTCGGGTCAAGTATCCCCGTCTGCTTAACGCCTGTTGTGTAATTGGCAAAATACTCCTTGACAAGTATTACGGGGACTCCGGCAGAGCCGCCGATATACTGTCCGCCCGCTATAAGTCTGTTATATTCCACTGCTCTGTACGGCGCGGGAGCGTCGGCGCGGGTAAAAACCAAAAGCCACGGGTGCGAGTCGTCATCGTATACCGTTGCTACCGTTCCCACACCCTCAATATAACTGAGTGTGCCGGAGATATTCCCCAAAACATAGACATCCTTAAACATTTTATCTTTGTCGTTGTATGCGTAATTATAGTATTCGCTGGAGAGCGCCGTGTCGTAATGCGAGATCATATACCACGTTGCTTTTTCGCCGATAGTTTCCTCCTTGCAAGCAAAAAAAGCTCCGGCAAGGAGCAGCGTCAGTGCGAGTGCGATAACTTTTTTTAACGTTTTTTTCATATTGTCCTCCATATTTTTTTGTTTTTTGTTTTTATTGTACAATACTTTGCGGCGATAATCAACGGCAAATGCAAAAAAAGAACGAAGTTTTTTCAAACTTCGTCTTTTTTTCGGCATTTTCGGCTTCGGCGGTTTTTTTAACGACTTTTTCGGCAAACGCTTCCACGGCTTCCCACGCTTCTTCGTCGAGTTCGGCGAGAGCGGCGATAAACTGTTTTTTAAAATGATCGCCGTCCGAGAGGGTCAGATTTGCAAACGCCTTGATTATTACGTCCTCCGCGGAGGGTTTGCGAAACATTTCCCCTGTGCCGTTTTTTAACCAGTCCTCATTGACATTGTACGTCTTGCAGATCATGTCAAGCAGGAGCGGTTTGGGAGCGACAAAGCCGCTTTCGATGTTTGCTATTACTCCGCGCGATACACCGAGATCGTTCCCAAACTCTTTTTGAGTCATTTTTAATTCTTTGCGGATTTTAATAATACGCGAAACGAAATATTTTGACAAAAACCATTAACAAAGCATATTTGTAATGTTATAATGTCAGCGTAAGATAAAATAAACATTAAATTGTTATGGCGCGGCACTGCAATTTGTTATACCGACACTCGGACGTATCTATTTACAAACTCATCGTATTGTGATATAATCATGTGCGGTCTTAAATTTTGAAAGACCGATAATAAGGTAGGGGTACTTAACTGTTTAAACTGGAAACAGGTGTAAATCCTGTGCGAGACCGTCACCGTAAACGCCGCTCAAAACGTCATGCAGCTGCCGCAAGCTGAAATCCATTGGGAAACCGAGAAGGAATGACGTAACTACCGCCTTGCGGTATAGCGCGTAAGCCGGGATACTTGCCCCGTTTGTCACATCAAGCCGCGAGTTCCGGCGTTCCAAAAACGGATGATCTGACAGCCTATACACAAAAAAGGAGAATAAAAATGAAGAAAAACATTCACTCATTCATCACTTTCTCCGTAATCGTTATGCTTATTGCGGCTATGGCATTATCTCTCTTCTCATGCGCTAAAAATGAGACTGGTGATAACAAAAACGATACGGACACACAATCAAACGTTGTCGGTGTTGACGACGAATCAAAAACCAATGAATCTGTCGATGAAATTAAACCTGATGAAAAAAAAGAGATTTCGCTCACTATAGAAGTGACGAACAAAGCAGGTGAAAAGACAGAAACAACAATCAAGACAACTGCTGAAAACCTCGGCGATGCTCTTGTTGAAGCAGGTATTGCAGAAGGCACTACCGACCAGTATGGTCTTTTTATCACCACGGTTAACGGAGAGGTTGCTGACTATTCGGCTGACTCTTCATACTGGGCTCTTTACAAAGACGGCGAATACCTTATGACGGGTGCTTCTTCAACACCGATTGCGGATGGAGAACACTATGAACTCGTATATGAATCATACGCAGGATGAAATCTTCCCGAAAGATTTATGAAATGATTGTTTTCTCAATGCTTGGAGCACTTTTATTTGCTTCCAAGATTGCGATGGAATCTCTCCCGAACATTCACCCGATTGCGATGTTTATTATGGTTTTCACCATAGTTTACAGAGCCAAAGCCCTTATCCCAACGTACATTTTTATATTTATAACGGGTTTCTATTATGGTTTTGCGCTTTGGTGGATTCCGTATCTTTACATATGGACTGTTCTTTGGGGAGTTACAATGCTTCTTCCCTTGAACATGCCGGACCGCGTTTCCGCTTTCGTTTATCCGATCGTGTGTTCGCTCTACGGACTTTCTTTTGGCACATTATACGCGCCTGCTCAAGCTGTAATGTTTGGACTGTCATTTAACTCTACTCTTAAATGGATAGTTGCCGGGCTTCCGTTTGATGCAATTCATGCGTTCGGGAATCTATGTATGGGTCTTTTAGTACTTCCACTTTCAAAAGTGTTAAAAAAATTAGACAAAAAGTCTGCATAAAAGCACATATTGAATTGCAATCATTTCGAAATGCAAGAAGAAAGAAGCAAACTTCTCTCTTCTTGCATTTTTTCAATTTATCTTTGACTTTTTCATAATTTCAATATTCTCTGTCTTCCATTTTTTTTATAATATTATTTCTTATCTTTATCAGTATTGCCGAAAGCGTTTCACATTCTTCTTTAGTGAGTCTTTCTGTCGCAAGCTGCTCTTCGGTTCTTATTCGTTTTTTTATTTTACTGTCAAGTTCTTTTCCCTTTTCCGTAAGGAAAACTCTTGTCGCCCGAAGATCATATTCATCCGGCCTGCGGTATACATATCCATTTTGTTCAAGTTTTCCAAGCGAAACGCTTATAGTAGGTGCTTTCAAATGAGTCGCGTTTACAAGCTCAAGCTGTGTCACTCCATCGTTTTTTGAAAGCTCCATAAGAAGCAGTCTGCCGGATCTTTGTGAGATCGGATTATCATCTCCTCCCTCCCGTATTTTATCTCCCATAAGTCTGTTTATTTCATTTATAAGCATCATAGGAGATATTCTGTATTCTTCTTCAATTTCTTTTTTAACCAATCTGTTCTCCATATTTTGTTCCTCACATTTAGTTTATTAGATAATTAAGTATACAACACCCTGCAAATATGGTCAACAGTTTTTTTTAAAAAAGTATTGGTTCTCCAAACAAAAAAGCCCGGTCAAAGCGGACTTTTCTTGTGTTTAATATCGTTTCTTAAGTCTGAACAAAAGACGTGCCATTGCGCGGCCGTTCCACGGGATTAGAGGATACATATAATTTCTTCCACCCCCAACGCTTCTATTTGTCGCTGCAAGGATCACCGCGATAATAATACCTGCCGTAAATCCCCATACATCAAATAGCGCCGTCAGGATTAACGTCAGAACTCTCATATACTTAAACGCATATCCGAGCTCATAGCTCGACTGCGTGAAATTAGCGATAGCTACAAACGACATATATAATATAACATCCGGTGAAAGCCAACCGACATTTACTGCAAAATCACCAAGAAGAAGCCCTCCCACCACCGAGAGAGAATTTGATAATACGTTTGGGGTATTTAGAGAAGCAAGTTTCAAACCGTCGAGGGCAAATTCAGTAAGGATAAGCTGAGCAAATATAGGTATAAACCCGTGGTCACGCGGTATTATAAACAATAACCAGTCCGGTAATATCTCAGCGTGTCCTATAAGAAGATACCAAAGAGGGGTAAATATCATCGTCATCCAGAAGATAATATGCCGTAAAACTCTAAGATAACTTCCGGTAAGCGGAGGAAAATAAAAATCATCGGTTTCCTGCAGAAAATCAAACAGCGAAGTAGGTAGGAGCATGACTTCGGGACTGTTATCGCATATAACCGCTACTCCTCCTTCAAGCACTGAAGCCGCTGCCGCGTCCGGACGTTCGGTAGACCTGATTTTAGGAAACGGATTATACCATTTTGTTTTGATAAGAGCTTCCGTCAAACTTTGATGTCCAAGAACGAGTGAATCTGTATCTAAGTTTTCTATCCTATTGCAGAGACTCTCCACAAATTTCATATCTGCTCTGTTCTTCATATAGCAAACAGCAATATCCGTTCTGGTGCTCCGTCCGGCGTTAAGATAACGAACCGTAAACTCCGGAGTTCTTATGCGCCGCCTTATCATCGCTGTATTAAAGATCATGGCTTCCACGAATCCGTCACGGCTTCCGCGCATTACACGGTCATTCTCCGGTTCTTCAGTCTCTCGTGCGGGGTATGTCCTTAAGTCAATTATCAAAGCATTTTTGTCAAATTTATCGCATAAAAAAAGTGTACAACCGCTCATCACCATTAGAATAAGCATATCAATAGATTCGGATACGCTTACTTCAGCGGCGGGAATATAGCGGTCTGCAAACTTCTTTGCCGCGCCGTCTTCACCGTTTCCGAAATTCTTTACCGTCACAACGTATGTGAGCAGTTTTTGAAGAGTCTCTGATTTTATAAAGCCGTCGATATAATACATTATTATGTTAGCGCCTGAAATCTCCATTGTTTTTTTTATTATGTCAAAACTCTCATCCGGTCTCAGTATTGCGTCTAATGTCTCTTCGTCTTTTTTCAGATCCCCGCTCAGCTTTCCTTTATATACTTCCATAAAAAAACTCCGTCAATAATGATCCTTGCGGAATTATTGACGGAGTTTGGAGTTTTTATTCCTATTTATGTTATTTTCTTTTATCATTCTTGAAATACTGATAATAATAGCACGGTATCATTCCATTATAAAGCTTTCTCACATTATCAGCACGTTTGCCGTATAGTTCGGGAAACCTTTCGTTCTGAGTAATAACGTATATCTGCCAGTTTTCAAGTGCTGCAAACGCAGCGCCCATTGCCCGATAGAGAGAATCCGCTTCATCAGGAGTCAAAAGTCGTTCTCCATATGGCGGATTTGTAACAACTGTTCCGCGTCGTCCCATAGTACCGATAGTTAAAGCATCCATTTGAAATGATGTAATACAGTCGTCCACTCCCGCTCTTTTTGCGCTCGCCACCGCGATATCGACACATTTTTCGTCAATATCGGTTGCATATGCTTCAAAGGTAGTATTGCGTATCACTTCATCCTCTGCTTTTTCGCGAAAAATTTTCCACGACTCACCGGGAAATATCGGGTAATCTTCGGAAACAAAGCTTCTCTTCATACCGGGAGCGATATTCTTCATCTGCATAGCAGCTTCAATAGCGATAGTTCCTGATCCGCAGAACGGATCCCATAAAAGAACGTTTTCGCGGGGGCGCGCCAGTTTCACCATAGCTGCGGCGAGAGTTTCTCTGATTGGCGCTTCCACTCTTTCGGGACGGTATCCGCGCTTATGAAGCGGCGTTCCCGAGAGATCAATCATAAGAGACGCGGTATCCTTGAAGATGAAAAACTCTATTTTATATCTTGTTCCGCACTCCGGAAGTCTTGTAAGCGAGTACTTTTCTCCGAGTTTTGCAGATATCGCTTTCTTTATTATTTTCTGGCAATCCGGGATTGAAAAAAGCTTACTTTTTATTGAATGGCCGCTTACCGGAAACTCATCGTCTCTTCCTATGATTTCATCCCAGGGGAGCGCCTTTGTTCCGTCGAAAAGCTCCGTAAACGTATTTGCGGGAAAAGAACCGAGATGAAGATAAAGCCTCTCCGCGTACCGAAGAGCGATGTTACATGCGGCACAGGCATTTTCATCTCCCTCAAATGTTATTCTTCCGTCCATATTATGGATGCGCTTATACCCGAGACGTTCAATCTCTTCTCCGAGCATTCCTTCAAGACCGAAGAGGCATGTTGCCGTATAGTTTAATGTCATCTGCCTATTTCTCCGTTTCGTTTTTCATCTAATGCCTTAGGTGCGCTTGCTTTAGGAAGTGTAAACGTGAATCTGCACCATTTTCCGTAATCGCTCTCGACAGTTATTTTTTCTTTATGTGCTTCTATTATCGTCCTAGATATATATAAGCCGAGTCCTACTCCGGTTTTGTCAAGACCGCGGCTCTTGTCACTTTTATAAAATCTATCGAACACGTACGGAATATCTTCGGGAGCTATACCCTCACCTTCGTTGTAAACACTTATTGAAATTTTGGGTCCGAGTTCCTTTATGGATAACTCATATTGTCCGCCATCTTTTGAGAACTTTATGGCGTTATCGCAAAGATTATACAATACCTGATGTATAGCGTCGCGGTCGGCGTGTACGTACATATTGTCACGGTCGGAGTCAAACAATACGTCAAGTTTTTTTTCTTCGAGTCTTTGTTCGGACGATATTATGATCTCACGTGCCATTTCGCATATATTTACAGTCGTCATATTAAATTTTCGTTCGCCGGCTTGAATTTTTGTTATATCGAGAAGGCTTGAAACCAGTCTTGAAAGACGTCTTACTTCTGAAGCTATCACTTCAAGGTAATGCGGAATTTTATCCTGGGGGATAGCTCCTTCAAGAATGCTGTCAATAAATCCGGATATTGTCGTCATTGGCGTTCGTAAATCATGCGACACGTTTGCTAAAAACATTCTTCTCGTTTCTTCACTATGCTGGAGCGAATTTGCCATATTGTTGAACGCGGAAGCAAGCTCCGCCACTTCATCGTTCCCGGTTACGTCAACCCGAACATCAAAGTGTCCGGCCGCAAACGCTTTTGCGGCTCTACTCATCGCTCGTATCGGAGAAACGAGCCTTTCGGTAATATAATAAACAGCGATAAGTGTCGCAAGCATGAGCCACAATGTCGACATAATGACAGTTTTTACCATTGCTTCAAGAAGAACGTCCATATCGGAGTTCTGCGTGCATGCCATGACCGAACCCACGGTCTTTCCCTCATCCGATTGAATCGGGCAGATATATGAAAGATGTTTTTTATCAAAAAAACCATCAAGATCATCATGACGCGATATCTGATTTGCGGACTGAAGTTCTCGCACTACGGATTCCGGATATGAAGGAAACTTTCCCGTGCCGTCTTCGTTAAAATTTGCAAAACCCTCAGCTATGGCAGAACCTCCCGCCACCATAATATTACCATCTCCGTCGGACAGAAGTATCACTATTCCTTCTACATTTATCGACATAAGATTAAGTATCGGAACTATGTCGCTTTCAGAATCTTTAAGATAATCCTTAAAATTATTAAAATCGCTCTCTGTATAATCGTTTACGATAAACGTAGCAACCGTATACCCGATATTCGAAAGTGTTCTGCTTTTATTATTGGTGTCGTAAGTGTTTACAAGCGCCGTAATGATCGATGTTGACAAAAAAATAAATAATATATTTATAAGCATAAACGCTGAAATATATTTTACGAAAACACTCTTAAACATATTTTTCCCCGCTTTAGATATCAAGTAAAAACAGGGGAAACTTTTTCAAAAAAGCTTCCCCGCTTTGTTTTCCTTTATTCTTATTGAATAAGTTCAAACTTATATCCGACGCCCCACACTGTCTTAAGGGACCATTTATCGGAGACTCCTTCAAGTTTTTCACGGAGACGTTTAACGTGTACGTCCACCGTTCTTGAATCCCCAAGGTAATCAAATCCCCACACCTTATCAAGAAGCTGATCTCTTGTGAAAACGCGGTTGAAATTCGACGCAAGGAAGTAAAGAAGTTCAAGTTCCTTCGGCGGTATGTCTACTGCTTTTCCGCAAAGCTTAAGTTCATACTTCTGACGGCTTATTTCAATATTTTCAAACTTTATCGTCTCGTCATCACTCTGATTATCATGTGATGAATAACGTCTCAGAACCGCTTTCACTCTTGCTGAAAGTTCTTTCATGTCAAACGGCTTTACAACGAAATCATCAGCGCCAAGTTCAAGTCCTACCACTTTATCGAGAACTTCTCCTTTCGCTGTTATCATGATAACAGGTTTTGAAGAAATGGCTCTGATCTCGCGGCATACCTGATTTCCGTCTTTATTTTTCGGAAGCATAATATCAAGAAGGACAAGGTCAGGTTCATACATCTTGAAAAAACTGATACCTTCAATTCCATCGCAAGCAGTTTTGACTTCATAGCCTTCATTTTCGAAGTACAGTCTTAAGAGATCGCAAATATTGGGGTCGTCATCTATAACCAGTAATTTTGTTCCCATTGTTTATCCTCACTTTTCAAAATGTATTTTACTTTCTTAACAATGATAAGAAAAAAACGGAAAAAAATATACTTTCCATTATTATTTCCCTATGTAAGATATTGTAAACTATTAATGTGAAAATTATATGAACATTAGATGATAGAAATATAAATAAATGCTGATTTTCCCATTAAATAAAAAAATTCCGAAAAAACACGTATATACTTGAATATCGTTAGGAAAAAGTGTATAATAATATGAATTTCTTTTTTATTATCGAATTCACATCTCTGAAAGGAAGTTGTTTGTTTACAACTTTTTGGTAATCTTAATTATGAAACTTGGTATAATCGGACTTCCGAATGTCGGAAAAAGCACTTTATTTAACGCGCTGACCGGCGCCGGAGCTCCGAGCGCTAACTATCCGTTCTGCACGATAGACCCCAACGTAGGCATTGTACAGGTCCCCGATTATAGACTTGACTGTCTGGCGGAAATGTACAATCCACAGCTTTACACTCCTGCAACTGTTGAATTTGTAGATATTGCCGGTCTTGTACGCGGCGCTTCCAAGGGCGAAGGACTTGGAAATAAATTTCTTTCTCATATACGTGACGTAGATGCTGTCGTTCATGTTTTGAGATGCTTTGAGAACGGAGATATTATCCATGTTGACGGCTCAGTTGATCCTATCCGTGATCTTGAGACGATAAATCTCGAGCTTATTTATTCGGATATCGAACAAGTTGAGAAGCGCATTGAAAAGACTCAGAAGCTCTTAAAAGGCGACAAAACATTACAAAAACAACTCGATCTCTTTAACAAAATTCTTGAGGCTCTAAACGCCGGCTGCACCGCAAGAAGCGTAGATATTTCAGATGACGAGCGCGAGCTTCTCGGTGATCTTAATCTCCTTACATTAAAGCCGACTATCTATGTTGCAAACGTGAGCGAGGATGAGGCTGCCGAGGTTTCTCCAAACAATGAGATGTATAACAAACTGAAAGCTGCGGCTGATGCCGAAGGGGCAGAAGTTATCCCCGTATGTGCGGGAATAGAAGCTGAAATTGCAGAACTTGAGCCTGAAGAAAAAAAAGCGTTCCTTGATGAAATGGGAATAAAGGAAAGCGGCCTTGACAGGCTTATAAAATCAAGTTATTCTCTTCTCGGATATATAAGCTATCTTACGGCAGGTCCTAAAGAAGTAAGAGCTTGGACAATAGTAAACGGAACAAAGGCTCCTCAAGCGGCTGGAAAAATACACAGCGATTTTGAGAGAGGCTTTATACGCGCAGAGATAGTATCGTTCGACGACCTTATGTCATGCGGTTCGATGGCCGCTGCTAAGGAAAAAGGGTTGGTACGCAGCGAAGGCAAAGATTACGTGATAAAAGACGGCGACATAGTTTTATTCAGATTTAACGTCTGATGCTCTGACTCAAAAATGTAAAATACGGTATCGGGAGAATCTTAAAAATTCTCCCGATTTTCACCTTTTAATCAGCAATATCCAAATTTGTTGTTTGATCTTTATTTCAGATCAGGATTTTCTTTATCTGTCACATAAAATTTTTCGCATATTCTTTTCTGAGTATTGAACAGATTCCTATCGAGATATATTCTCCTTTAACATGCATCGCTTCACGTTCAGTTCCTTCGTATATCATTCCCACTTTTTCCATGACGCGGCGGCTTCTGTCATTTCCTATCATATATCTTGCTTCAATGCGATTAAGTTTCAGCTGCTCGAATCCGAAACGCATAACGCTTCCGACAGCTTCAGGCGCGATTCCGTATCCCCAGTACAATGGATTTAATACATATCCGAGTTCGGCGGAATTGGCCTCAAAATTGAATCTTGTAAATCCGCATGTTCCTATCATTTTTTCATTTCCGCGCCATATCACCGCCCAGTCGTAAAAGTCTCCCGCTCTGTACCTCGACTGAAGATACGAAACATATTTATACGTATAATTTTCACTTGCGTGAGGTGTCCACAAAAGATACTTCGTTACGTCATCTCTGCACGAATACTCGTACATATCGGCACTGTCGCGTTTTAATATGCGTCTTAAATATATGCGTCGACATTCTATTATCGGAGGATTTTTGAATATCTTAGTTATTTCATCTCTGTTCATGCTATACTGTCCGATCACTGCCATATAAAATATAATTATCTAATATTATATGTATTATATGTCAATTAATCTTTGTTTTCAAGTAAAAAATGACTTTTATTTGTTTTTTATTGTGTTTTTTATTTAATTTACAATTCTTGTATTGCTTTAGTCTTTTATATATGTTAAACTATTTTTGTTTATATGCGTATTTTGCCGCTTTCTTTTTCATATAATCGCGTAGACAAACTATTTGGAGGACGCGGCATGAACGATACTGAAATAACAATAAAAAAATACTCTGAAAATCTTTTTTCTCATTTGGCCGGAAGCTTTGTTTTCTATCTTATGTGTTTTCTTCTCTCAGGAGTCGTCACATATCTTTTCTTCTGCACCTACAACCCCGGAGGAAAGTTTTTTCTAATAAATCCAATAAACACAGAAACAAGATATATTGCCGTGCGCTCAGCAGTTGCGGCAGTAACGCCAGCCGCATTTTCACTTGTTTTATTGTTTATCTCAGTAGTTACTGTTTTTTATAAGCCGATATCAATCATCGTTTCGGTAAGCCGCGGCATTTCCGTCGGAT
>CAKSJC010000039.1 GCA_934462885.1 uncultured Eubacteriales bacterium
CACTGCCAATACGAACATTCGGGTAAACGGGTAACGAATACTGAAAAAACATAAAAACGCCGACACTCTGAAATCCGTGTCGGCATGAGCAAAAGTATCGTAACGATAGCAAGTTGCGCAAAAAACGCAAAAGCACAAACAAAGCAAGTGAAAACAGAGAAACGGCACGGCAGAATCAATCTGCCATACCGTCTCCCCAAGCACCGCCCATGGGCTACCTGCTTTATCGCAGGTGCGCCTTGGGGGATACTTTTTTTCGAAAAAAGTATCCCCCGTTTTTTCGCCTGCCTTCGGACAAAATTAATGATACTCTCAACACTGCTGTTTTAAAACTTATGTATTTGTTGACACTTATCTTACAATATGATATAATTTTATGTTAAGAATGATCCGGAAAAGCGGTAAAAAGGAGGGTCAAACGTGGGAATAAAACTGAATATCAGCATAAAAACGGGAGACGGCGGCGATAAAGACCGTGAACGCAAAATTTCGGCTGACATTGACGGCTTCTGGGATCTCGGAAAGCCGGAAAAGCGTCCGTATCGAAAACCGGATCGCGTTCCCGCGGTTGCTGATATAATCTCGGACTCTCCGAGCGAAAGCACGGCGGAATGCGCCGATTCGGGAAATAAAACAAGGCTTGAAAACGAGTTTTTTACCTCCGAAAAAATAACCCCGCGCTCTGCGGCGGCGGACGGAAATAAGGGCGGGCGCGTCGTTACGACGATCGACGGTTCGCGCCGCGTTGTCACGTCGTCGTATAAAAGACGTCCTCCGCGGTATTACGGAAATAACGGAAAACCGAGGGGAGATTCGGACGATAAAAAAGCTTCCGCCGCTCCGGAGAGCGTTTACGAGCCGGGCGGACTTCTCATAAAAAAAGTCGAGGTGCGCCGCTGGTCGTCAGGTGCGGAATTTTACGGCAGATTTCTCACCGACGCGAAAAAAAGCCACTTTGCCGCTCCGTCTGTTCCGTATTCATCTCACATGGAGGAAGTCGAATATTTTTCATATGTTCCTCAATATTCGCACATGACTCTTTCGCAGATAGAATACTACCGATGGTTCAGGGAAAACGTGCGCCGCGGGATCTATCCGCCGTCCTCCATGTCGTATGTGCTTCTTTATATATTTGAAATAATTAATCTTCCGGGTATAATTCCTCCGGAGGAGGGAGCGCGGCTTCTCTCCGCCATATGGATAAATTACAGAAAATTAAATCCGCGCATAGATTCGTATTTGTGCGAATGGTTTCCCGACTACTGCTTGATTAACAAAGTATCGCTTCCGCACTCGCTTGACGCGATACTTTATGAGGTGGCGCCTAAATCTTCGTTCAAGGAGTTTTACGTCGACAGACGCCCGGAGGACGAAAAGCCCGATGTTCTGAACATTTCAAAAAGCGCGCCGTCGTTCATCATTGCAAAAACTCTTATAGAAATATGCTCGGATTACAATTACCGAAACAGCAAATACTATCCCGAGGATCGTGGAAAGTACGACCTTCTTATTCCCGGCGCGATAAGCGCTCTTCTTTTCGACTGTCTGGCGAAGAAACGTTCGTTTTTCCGCTTTGAAAAAATATACAGGATACCGAGGGATTCGTACTGCGGAGCTATCGCATCCCCCGAAACCAAAAAAATTCTTTCGGTGGAATTTTGCTCTTTTTTGCGGGGAGCCGACGTCAGAGATCACGTCACGCCCCTCGTGAAATACACGGAAAACAAGCTCCGCGCGCTTCTCGGGATAAAGGCGCGCCTGTCCTGCGCCAAAGCTCCCGCGGAGGACTGCGCGGTAATAGATGAATTTTTCGCTCCGCTTATCGGAGCGGGGCGTAAAACAGCTTCCGTCAGAGAGGAATGTGACTATCTGAAGAACTATGAACCGGAAAAATCCGGACTTGATTTCGATTTTGCAAAGTGTATCGAAAGCTCGTCGTGGCACAACGCCGAAGTTCTGACCGGAGAAAATTTTTCGACGGCGGAGGACGGTTTTCCGTCGGACGCCTCGGACGCGACAGGCGGCGTTGAGCCGGAGAGTATTGCGGCAGGCGGCGAGCCTTCGCATAAGGCGGACTCCGAGGAAAAAGATGCCGCTGTCGAAAAAGCTTTCGACAATGCGTCCGATTCCGTCGACGAACAAGACGCGGGCGCGACGGACAGCGTTTCTTCCGCCGCTTTTACAAAAGAGCTTCGCGAAGCTCTCGCAAGCGCCATGGAAGGTAAACTGAAAGAATACTGCCGTGCGCATTCCTTAAACGAAGGAGTGACGGCTGACCGTATAAATACGCTGTTTCTCGATATTTTAGGGGACATAGTCCTTGAGGGAAACGGAGACGGTTTTGATTTTATAGAAGATTACAGAGAGGATGCGGAAAAATGGCTCTCATAAATACCGATAACGCTTCAAGAGTTCCGAGACGGATACTCGGAACACTTCTTTCGTCTCTGTCGGCGGGAGTGGTGCCGCGCTCCGGCGCGCCGTACATCGCCATAGGACGAAACGATGAAATAGAGGCTCTCTGCGCCGCGCTCGACCGTGTTGCGGACGGAGAGGGAGCTGTTAAATTTATAATCGGCAGATACGGATCGGGAAAAAGCTTTCTTATACAGCTTTCCCGCGGGTACGCGCTTGAGCGAGGATTTATCACCGCCGACGCCGATCTCTCCCCTGAGCGAAAGCTCTCGGGCGCGGGAGGGCTCTCGACTTTCCGCGAACTCATGAAAAACATTGCCTGTAAATCCACCCCCGACGGAGGCGCGCTCCCCGTTATCATCGGGAAATGGTTTTCTTCGATCTCGGCGGAGCTTGAGCGCGACGGATTTGCCTCAGCCGACGACGCGGCATACAAAAACGAATTCAGGATTCGGATAATGAAAAAGCTCCGCGTTCTTGAGGGAGACGTAGGCGGCTTTGATTTTGCCGCTGTCATGCGCGAATACTACGACGCATGGCAAAACGACGACGATATGCGCGAGTCCGCGGCGCTGAAATGGTTCCGCGGCGAATATAACACCCGCACGGAGGCGAGAAACGCGCTTGGGATCCGCTCGCTCTCGATAATAAACGACGAGAACTGGTACGATTACTTAAAGCTTTTCACGGCGTTCTCACGGCTTGCGGGTTACGGCGGACTCGTCGTTTTCATCGACGAATGCGTGAATCTCTACAAGATACCGAACAGGATATCGCGTGAAAACAACTACGAAAAAATACTTTCGATCTTTAACGACACAATGCAGGGACGCGCCCCGGGACTGATGGCTGTTTTCGGCGGAACTCCGCAATTTCTCGAAGACACGCGGAGGGGGCTTTTCAGCTACGAGGCTTTAAGGAGCCGTCTTTCCGACGGACGTTTCGGCGGCGGAGAGCTGAAGAGCATGATGCAGCCGGTGATACGCCTGCGGCGTCTTTCCGACAGCGAGATACTTGCGCTCGTTATCCGTCTTGCCTCTCTTCACGGGGAGTACTACCGCCGGGAAGCGCGGATAACCGAAGATAATATGCGGGAGTTTCTTTCTTCATCGCTTGAACGCGCGGGAGCGGACTCGATGATCACTCCGCGAGAGATAATCCGCGATTTTGTGTCGCTGCTCGATTTGCTGTACACGAATCCCGACAAATCGTTCGAAGATATAGTCGGTACGGTAAAGCGTTCGACTGCTCCCGCGGACGCTGACGAAGATGTAACGAAAGCCGGCGGTGAAAACCTGACAAAAAAAGAAGAAAACGCTCCGGCGCGGCGCAAAATAACACTCGACGATATTGATTTTTAAGAAAAATTCCGGAGGTGCGATGTGTCTGTTTTCGATCGGTATTCTCCTTTTATAAGGGAATATATATACAGCCGCGGGTGGGATTCGCTCAGTCCCGTGCAGGTCGCGGCGGCGGAGCTTATTTTCGGGAGTGAAAACAACGTTCTTCTCCCGTCGGGAACTGCTTCAGGCAAAACGGAAGCGGCTTTTTTTCCTATACTTTCCGAGTTTTACGACGATCCGCCGTCCTCAGTCGGAGTTTTGTATATCGCGCCGCTGAAAACTCTTATAAACGATCAGTTCGGACGAATAAGCGAGCTTTGCGACGAAACGGGCATTCCCGTGCGGAAGTGGCACGGAGACGTCGCGGCTTCCCACAAGGCGAAAGCCTTAAAGGATCCCGCGGGGATACTTCAGATAACCCCGGAATCTCTTGAAGCTATGCTCATGACGCGCTCCTCGGATCTCATACGGCTGTTCGGAGATCTGCGGTATGTCATAATCGACGAAATACACACGCTCACGGGTTCCGACCGCGGGAATCAGATAATCTGTCAATTGAAGAGACTGCGCGACAAAACGGGAGTTTCTCCACGCCGCATTGGGCTTTCGGCTACCATAGGAGATATGGAAGCGGCGGCGGCATGGCTCGGCGCGGGAAGCGGACGAGAGACGGACGTTCCCTCTCTGCCGCAGGCGAAGATCAGCTGGAAACTCGGAATGGAGCACTTCTTCATTGCGGGAGCCGATGAGGAAAATCTTCCGGAATCGGGAGAGACGGCGGAAAACAAAAAAACTCCCTCCATCTCTCTCGACGCGGGATACGAATACATTTACGACGCCACAAAAAACAAAAAAGCTATCGTTTTCTCGAACTCACGTGAAGAGACCGAATATGTCTGCGCGACTCTCCGCGAGATCGCGGAATACCGTAACGAACCGGATGTTTTTCTGATACATCACGGATTTCTTTCGGCAAGCATCCGCGAGGAAGCGGAAATGAAGATGAAAGACGATGATATAACCGCCGTAACGTGCGCGACGGTCACGATGGAACTCGGGATAGACATAGGCAGACTTGAGAGAGTGGTACAGCAGGGATCGCCGAACTCGGTTTCGTCGTTTTTGCAGCGTCTCGGAAGAAGCGGCAGACGGGGCGGAAAGCCTGAAATGATAATGGTTTTCCGCGAGGAAAACGCGCTTCCGAACACCCCTCTTCCGGAGCTGATTCCGTGGGAGCTGATAAAAGCGATAGCCGTCGTACAGCTGTATATCGAAGAACGCTTTATCGAACCGCCGCTGCTGAAAAAATGTCCGTTCAGCCTTTTGTTTCAGCAAACTCTGTCGATAGTCGCCTCATCGGGCGCGATAATCCCGCGCGAGCTTGCCGCAAAGGTTCTCTCTCTCCCGCCGTTTCGCTTTATCGAAAAGGAGGATTACAAGAAGCTCCTTCTGTCGATGGTTGAAAACGATTGGCTTGAGCTTACGGATGAAGGGGAGCTTATCGTCGGACTGCGGGGAGAGCGGCTTGTGAATTCGTTCAAATTTTACGCGGTTTTCAAGGATTCCGAGGACTATACCGTCAGATGCGAATCGGACGAAATAGGCGTGATAACTACTCCCCCGCCGGTGGGCGACCGTTTCGCGCTTGCCGGGCGCGTATGGGAGGTGGAGGAGCTTGATATTCCGAGACATCTTATTTACGTAAAGCGCGTTCGCGGCAAAATGGAAGTAAGCTGGCCCGGGGACTTTGGAGAAGTAAATACGAAGATACTTGAGCGAATGCGCCGCGTACTCACGGAGGACGCCGTGTACCCATATCTCGGGGAAAACGCCGCTTTGAGACTTGAAACCGCTCGCGCAACCGCACGCAACACGGGAATTACGGAGAGCTGTATCGTTCCGCTCGGCGGATATACATGGGCGCTCTTCCCGTGGCTCGGAACGCGGTCGTTTCGCACGATGCGGAGGTATCTTGCGAAAAACGCAGGTTCGTTTCGCCTCTCCGGTATGGAGTTTGAGGGATGCTATTACATGACCTTCAAGCTTGAAGGCGGAAGCGGAGACGCTCTTATGCGGCATATATTCAAAAAAATCGCGGCGGAGGGGATCGATACGGAGTCGCTCATTTCACCCGGAGAAGCTCCCGTTTTTGAAAAATACGATGAATTTATCCCTGCGGAACTTCTTCGCAAGGCTTATCGTGAGGACAAGCTCCGTACGGATGAAATAATAAACAGGATCGAAAAAGGCGGTTTCGGGAAAATCTGACCGCAAAGTAAAGCGTTTTTGCCGGAAAAAAACGCGGTTTTTATACGGAATCGCAAAGCTGCCGCGGCAAAGCGCACATATTCAAAAGAAGCCTTAAATAATCAGAAAAAGTATATTCAGAGGAAAAACATATGCCGAAATATATCTCCGTTCACGGAGCAAGAGTCAACAACTTAAAAAATATAAACGTCGATATTCCGCGCGATAAACTCGTCGTTCTGACAGGGCTTTCGGGTTCGGGAAAATCCTCGCTTGCGTTTGACACCGTATACGCCGAGGGACACAGACGTTTTGTCGAATCTCTCTCGTCATACGCGCGTATGTTTATCGGTCAGCTCGATAAACCCGACGTCGACTCGATAGAGGGACTTTCGCCCGCGATCTCCATAGATCAAAAAACCACATCGAAAAATCCCCGTTCCACAGTCGGAACGGTAACGGAGATATACGACTATCTGCGCCTTCTCTACGCTCGTCTCGGAGTTCCTCATTGCCCCGTATGCGGACGCGAGATACGCCAAAGCTCTACCGATTCGATAATCGACAAGATAATGTCTCTGCCCGAGGGCGAACGTTTTATGATTCTCTCTCCCGTGGTCCGCGGGAAAAAGGGCAGACAGGAAAAGGTTCTTGCCGACGCTAAGAAAAACGGCTACGTGAGAGCGCGTATCGACGGGATAATCTACGACCTGACCGAGGATATAGAGCTTGACAAAAACCTTCGCCATAACGTTGAGCTTGTGATCGACCGCCTTGTAATGAAGCCGGACATAAGAACACGCTTAAGCGACTCCGTAGAGTGCGCTCTCCGCGAGTCGGACGGGCTTGTTATCTGCGCGACAGTTCCGCGAGATGGCGGCGGCGAGGAATACGAATATTCGACAAACTACGCCTGCCCCGAGCATGGGGTGAGCTTCGGCGAACTTGAACCGAGAATGTTTTCGTTCAATAATCCGTTCGGAGCGTGTCCGACCTGTGCGGGACTCGGAGTTCTCCGCTCCGTCGATCCCGATAAGATAATACCCGACAAAAGCCTGAGCCTTGCCGAAGGAGCGATAGCCGTAAACGGCTTCAAAACGCTGACGGACGACAGCTGGAACGGACCTTATATAAAAGCCGCCATAGAAAAATACGGCGCGACCCTTGATATGCCGATATGCGACTATCCGAAAAAAGCCTTGGGGGTTCTGCTTTACGGATCAAGCGACACGATGACCGTTACGCGCCGTTTCGGTGAACGCAGCCAGACGCAGACTCTTTCCTATGAGGGGCTTATCCGCATGATAGAGAAAAGAACGGAGCCGGGTATGTGGGACAGCGAATATTACGAGCAGTTCCTCACCGAGCGCGACTGTCCCGACTGTCACGGAGCAAAGCTGAACCGCGACGCGCTCTGCGTCACGATAGGAGGGAAGAACATACACGAATACTGCGTAATGTCGGTAAAGGATTCTCTCGATTTCACGCGTTCTCTCAAATTTTCGGATTCGGAGATGCAGGTTGCGCGCGAGATACTCAAAGAGCTTGTGAGCCGACTCGGATTTCTCGTGAGCGTCGGACTCGATTACCTTTCTCTTTCAAGAAAGTCGGCTACTCTCTCGGGAGGGGAAGCGCAGCGTATCAGACTTGCCACGCAGATCGGCTCTTCTCTTGCGGGAGTTTTGTATATTCTCGATGAGCCGTCAATCGGGCTTCACCAGAGAGACAACGGAAAGCTTATAGCTACCCTTAAAAATCTGCGGGATCTCGGGAACTCCGTTATCGTTGTGGAGCACGACGAGGAAACAATGCAGTCCGCCGATTATATCATCGACATAGGACCGGGAGCCGGAGTTCACGGGGGAGAAGTCGTCGCCGCCGGAACGCCCGCCGAGGTAGCGAAATCAAAGAACTCGATAACGGGAGCGTTCCTGTCCGGAAGGCGCACGATAGCCGTGCCGAAAACGCGGCGCGCCGGCAACGGAAAAAGCTTAAAAATAATAGGAGCGCGTGAAAACAATCTTAAAAATATCGACGTCACGATCCCGCTCGGCTGCTTCGTATGCGTTACGGGAGTATCGGGATCGGGAAAATCTTCGCTGATAAACGCCATTCTTTACCGTTCGCTCGCAAAAACTCTGATGCGCGCGGCGACATATCCCGGACGTCACGACAGGATAGAGGGGGCGGAAAATCTCGACAAGATAATTGCGATCGACCAATCCCCGATAGGACGCACGCCGCGCTCAAACCCCGCGACATATACGGGCTTGTTTACGGATATCCGTAATCTTTTCGCTCAGACGAAGGAAGCGAAAGCGCGCGGTTACGGAAGCGGACGCTTCTCGTTTAACATAAAAGGGGGACGCTGCGAGGCATGCGAGGGCGACGGAGTAAAGAAGATAGAAATGCATTTTCTTCCCGACGTATACGTTACCTGCGACGTATGTAAGGGAAAAAGGTACAACCGCGAAACTCTTGAAGTCAAATACAAGGATAAAACGATATACGACGTGCTTGACATGACGGCTGACGAGGGAGCGGAGTTTTTCCGCGATATTCCGCGGATAGCCAACAGATTAAAGCTTATTTCGGACGTCGGACTCGGTTACATCAAGATAGGCCAGTCGTCGACGACTCTTTCGGGAGGCGAAGCTCAGCGCGTAAAACTCGCGACGGAGCTTTCGCGGCGCGGAACGGGTAAAACGCTCTATGTCCTTGATGAGCCAACGACGGGACTTCATTCAGCCGACGTCGAACGTCTTATAGAGATTTTGCAGAAGCTTGTCGACGCGGGAAATTCCGTTATCGTGATTGAGCATAATCTCGATATGATAAAATGCGCCGATTATATAATCGATATGGGACCGGAGGGCGGAGACGGGGGCGGCTCCGTAATCGCTCGCGGAACTCCCGAGGAAGTAGCCGCTTCCGAGGTATCGTACACCGGGAAATATCTGCGTGAGAAGCTGAAATAAACCGAAACAGAGGTAAAAAGAGAGATGATAGCGTATTCCGAAAAGAAAACGGAACGTAAGCTTCCCGTTTGGGTAAACGCCGCGGGGTGCGATTTCCGCTTGACCGGCGCCGCGGGGTGCAACTGCTCCGTGAACGGCTCATTCGGAGGAGTCTGCGCGTCAAATCGGTTAATTTTTACACTGTCGGGAAGCGGAGAACTTATCGTCGGAGACTCTTTTTTCACCTTAGAAGCGGGGGATATACTTTATCTAAAGAAAGGTACGGGTTTTTCTCTGAAAAATAAAGACGGAAATTGGACGGTCGACTTTATTTCTTTTGATTTCACGGAAAAATCGTTTGACGGGACGTTTCTTGATAAAGAATTTTTAATGCTTCGGACGGGTGAGTTTGAATTGTACCGTGAGAGCGTAAAAAAGATATGCCGTAAAATCTCGTTCACGGGAGACGCCGGAGAAAAAGCGGCTTCCGCGATACTTTATGATATTATTGTGAAGCTTGACGGAGAGGCTGTCGGGGGAGATGAAAAACTCTCCGAGCTTAACCGCAGCGTTGAGAGAATGATAGATTATATTGACAAAAATTCAGGAAAGGATATTTCTCTCGACGAGCTGTGCCGCGTCGCGGGAGGTGTGTCGGAGCAGTATGTGTGCCGCCTGTTCAAACAGAATATAGGTATGCGCCCGCTTGAATATATAATCAGACAAAGAGTATGGGCGGCGCGCCTGTACCTTGAGATGAGCGAAATAGATATAAATGACGCGGCGTATCTGTCGGGATTTAACAATATAAGCTATTTTTACCGCAATTTCAAGAAATTCACGGGAATGAGTCCGCTTGAATACCGCAAAAAAATGTGTTTGCGGGAGAACGTCTTGCGAAATGACACAAAAAAAACGCCCTCCGAGACGTGATTTTGAGGAAAATTGATATTGACAGAAAAGCATATGTGTGATAGTATATGCGTAGATGGTTTGTTTATAGTATATTTATACAATAAGAAAAAAGCAATGACGGGGACGGAGATAGCGCAACACCTTGCAGAGAGCTGTCGTTTGGTGCAAGACAGCAGGAAGCACGCCGTCGACTCACCCCTAAGCTTCCGACCGAAACTTACGGATTAGGCTCGGACGGGTTCCGCCGTTATACGGATAAGGCATCATGTTGTGCCGAAAGTGGGTATTGTTATACCAATCAGAGTGGTACCGCGAGGCTTACGCCCCGTCTCTTTTCAAGAGACGGGGCTTTTCTTTTTACTGCCCCGCAGGAGACGCGGGAGACGGGGGACGCGGTTCTTTCTTGAAAGAAAGAACCAAAGAACTTTCGGACCGGGAAAGCATTGGTGTATTGCAGACGGATATGGTTCAGTTTAAGTTACGGCTGATACTCAGCCTGTTGATTTAGAGAAATCAAACGGCTGCGCATTAAGTACCACTTCAAATAAAGTTACACAAAAAATTCAAGGGAGCACATCAAAAACTTTCTTATGAAAGTTTTTGGGGGTGCGGGGGTTTTTTTCAAAAATCCCCCGCGTCATTCCCCTCGAAACAGATTATAATACGATTTTTGGAGGAAATAAATATGAAACTGTCGTTTTCCACGCTTGGATGTCCCGATTTTTCATGGAGCGATATTTACTCCATGGCGAAGGATTTCGGGTTTTCCGGAATCGAAATGAGGGGGCTCGGCGGAGATATTTTCTCGGTTCACGCCGCTCCTTTCAAGGAAGAAAATCTTGAAAAAACGAAAGCTTTGCTCAAGAGGCTGAAGCTTGAGAT
>CAKSJC010000040.1 GCA_934462885.1 uncultured Eubacteriales bacterium
GTTAAACCTACGTCAGCGTTTTTTAACGCTCGCCGAAAGCTGTCTCTGCTCCTGAAAATGCTTTCTACTCTCTCCATCTTCAAAAAACATGCGCTCTCTAAAAAGCATGACCATTTGCAATCTATACGTAAGTCATGCATTAATAAAAACTGACGAGACAGCATAAAAAACGCCGTGCGGGACGACGAAAAAACTTCTATGTAAACAAACAACTGCGCTGTGTGCCAAAGGGCACCGCGCAGTTGTTTGTTTACATCAGTTTATCGTTATAATCGAATCAAACATTTCCGAGTTTTTCTTTAAGACTTCTCCGTTTCCGACCGCGCATATGCATCCGCAAGAAATTATCGCGTCATATGCGTCTGCGCAGTTTCTTATTTGCTCCGCCGTTACGTCGAGTATTTCTCCTCTTTCTCGATTTACATCTTCGTATTTTTTACCGCTGAGATATGCCCTGAAAGAACGTATAATTTTTTCCGCCGGAGACATCGGACGTTCATATGCCGCCATCGTTCCGATAACATATTTCGTCAGCTCTTTTTCATCCAAAACAAGGCTCCTGAGATATTCTCCGGTTTTCTTATAAATTTCGTCGGTCTCGGCAAGCTTCGGATCTCTGAATGAGAAGAAGTATCCGTTTCCCGAATCTGATGAAAATCCGCTTCCGCAGCCGTAAGCTCCGCCGCGTACCCTTACATTATTGTAAAGATATTCGCAGTTCACAGCCGTTCTTGCTACCTGAAGCGCGCCCGTATATTTTACTCCTGACTTTACTATATTTCCGTCACGTCCGAGATACTGTACTCCGGCGGGAATCGTAAAGCCTTCGTTTTTCTTTTCGGCCAGGATCGCGGCGCGTTCTCCGAGGCAAGTACGCTTGATCTTGTTTAATTCAGCCTCAAATACCGTCAGATACTTCTCAACCTCATCATATCCCGCACGATCCGCCGCAAGGCTGACTGTCATTTTCGCGGGATTGAATACGCTCTTTACCACTTTATCAAGCGAATCCGCTATATCCGCATACTTTACATCGAAATTATCGCAAAGCTCACAAATGAAAAAGTAGAAATCTACCCCGCAAAGGCGCTGCAAATACGCTTCTGCCGCCGAATGATACGATCTTGCTCTCGCCACAGCCACCGCGTGTCCGCCGCTCACAAACTCGCGTTTTTTATCGGACCTGATTTCCGTAATGATATCGTGAAGTCTCTTTTTATTCCCGAATTTCGTCGAAGTTATAATCTCCATGGCGCAATCAAGTGCAAACTTAACCTTTTCGGGCATAACTTTCACGTATATCCCGTAAAGAGGAGTATATTCTCCGCTTTTTCCGTATTTTCCAATCACACTGTATGCAAAGTCAAGACATCCGGTATTAAGCTTTATCTCGGTATTCAGTTCGGCATAGGTATGAGAATCCGTATCCATTCTTGACAGTACAGATGCGAGAAGCCCCGCATACGGAATATATTTTTCTGGTAAATCCGATATATCAAAGAACAGCTTCAGATACGTTATTCCGTTTGTATCTACGTCATGGAATACGCCGTGCGCACCGCCTATTGTTCTTTCCTCATTATAGAACGGAACGCCGAATCTCGATATATCGCTTCTCTCAAGAGACGGAAGCATATCTAACTCTTCTTTGGTGGCTTCATGATTCTGGTATTCTTCAAGCGCTTTTGTTTCGCGTATCAGTTTTTCTATTTCCTCACCCGTAAGAGTTTTTTTGTATTCCGCCAACTTCACTTTCAGTTCTTCGTTTTTCTTTTCAACAAGTCCTGCCTCCGGCATTAGCTTTACCAGCACAGAGTGATCCGAGGAGAGGATATATTTTTTTATCAGTTCCTCAAAGTATCCGCTTCCTATCCTTTTCTTAAGTTCAGCGTAATCGTCAAGAAAATGCAGATAATCGAACGCGCATTTATCGTCGTAAAGCCACGACTGCATCATGCAAAGCGCAAAGTCAAGTCCGCGCGGGTCTCCGTCGCATTCTCCCTCTCTGAATCTGAACTCAAGTCTGTTAAGTGAAGCCAAAAGAGCCTTTTCATCTATTCCGTGCTCGGCTTCTTTTGCGAATGTACCGAGTACTATATCGCAAAACTTTTTCTCATCTTCCGCATTAACATTCTTTGCGATGACAGAAAACGGAAATTCGAGCATATGGGTATCATATTCCGCGTATATATCGTCTCCGATACCGACATCAAGGAGCGCTTCTCTTACGGGAGCGCCCTCTCGGTTGACCAGAACTTCGGCGAGAAGCTTCATCGCACGGCATTCAAGGTGATCTTTGCTCTCACCGCATAGAAACGACAGCGCAAAATACGCTTTCCCGCTTGGGTCGTCGTCTTTCGCTATTGAGTATTTTTTCTCCGAAACTCTCGGTTTTCTTTCGCCGAAGTGCGTTTGTTTCGGAATAAAGGCGTCTATATCTTTTTTGTCAAAAGCAGAAAGATAATTCTCATCAAGCCACGAGAGTCTCTCCTCCATATCGACATTTCCCCACAAAACTATATATGAATTTGATGGATGGTAGTATTTTTTATGAAATTCAAGGTAAGCTTCATACGTAAGAGTCGGAATTTTTTCGGGATCTCCTCCGGAATTTACCCCGTACGGAGTATCGGGAAACATTGCTTCTGAAATATAATCAAAAACCGCGCTGTCGGGAGATGACATATCGCCTTTCATTTCGCTGTACACGATACCGTTTATTTTCAGTTCATCGTCTTTTGCCTTAAGTTCGTACCTCCACCCCTCCTGCATGAATATCTCGTGATATTTGTAGATATTCGGATAAAATACCGCGTCAAGATACACATGCATCAGATTTTTGAAATCCTTCTCGTTGCACGACGCCGCCGGATATACCGTTTTATCCGAAAAAGTCATAGCGTTCAAAAAAGTGTTCAGCGAACCTTTAACAAGCTGTATAAACGGATCTCTGAGCGAGTATCTGCGCGAGCCGCAAAGAACGGTATGTTCTATTATATGAGCGACTCCCGTGCTGTCGGACGGAGGCGTCTTAAAGCCGATCAGAAAAACTTTGTTTTCATCGTCATTCGGCAACAGCGCAACTCTCGCGCCGCTTTTTTTATGACGGAGCAATATTCCCTCGGTTTTTATGTCGGGAAGCCGCTCTGTTTTTTCTATGATATATGCTTCGTTATTTATTTTCACTTCAATTTTCCTTTCAAACGTTTTTTATTCACACACATACGTGCGGAGAGGTCTGTGAAACAATAAGGTCATGTCAAGAGAAGTTCTGTGCCATCACGTCTTTTCAGACAAGAACGCGCCTCGGAGATTTGCCTTCGGCACTGATTCAGTTTGGCAAGAACGAAATCAATACTTATCATAATAAAAAACGTTATTTCTCATGTTGAGTACAATTATGCTCCATGTTTGAGGATTTGTCAAGAAAACCTTTGTAAATTCCGCAGAATAAGGTAATTTCGGGAAATTACGCTTTTTTCATGAATTTTTTCCGTTTTGTTACAGTTATGTTACATAACTTATTTTCCCTTGCAAGGATTTTCCGAGAATGGTATAATTGAATGGATGCACAACTCAAAGGAACGCCCTTTTCCTGTGACTCGGTCATCCTTTGTGATTCTCCCGTTCACGTATAAACCAACTCCGGCGTCCACTCATCAGCCGGACACAATCATTATTTTGACTTTGACAATGAATAAAGAAAAAAAGAACACAAATATTTTTTCATCTCTTCGTTTTATGAGGGGTTGCTCCGCTTTTTTTATTATAAGTATAGTCTCGTCACTTCTTACGTCGCTCTGCGAACTTATTTGTCCGAAAATAATCAGTTTTACGGTTGACTCCGTGATCGGCGGAAAAACCAAAAAAATCCCCGCTTTCGTTTCCGGACTTCTTGAGAATATCGGCGGCGTTTCTTACCTGAGGAACAATCTCTGGATTATCGCTCTTCTCATTCTCGCTCTCGCAGTTTTTATGGGAACGTTTAGTTTTTCGGCTATTCTTTTCAACAGAAAAGGCTCGGAAACTCTTGTGGAAAATATGAGAAACCGTCTTTTTACTCATATTGAGCGTCTTCCTTTCTCATGGTACATGAAAAATCAAACGGGTGATATAATTCAGCGTTGTACTTCAGATGTTGAAACGGTGAAATCCTTTCTTTCGGATCAGCTTACCGAAGTTATAAAAACTATCCTCCTTGTCGTCATGTCATTATGCTTCATGTATTCCGTAAACTCTTCCGTCGCGACCGTGGCTCTTGTCTCTATACCGATAATAGTGATATATTCAACGGTATTCCGTTCGCTTATCGCGCACAAATTCCTGGAGTGCGACGAAAACGAAAGCAAGCTTTCCTCGATAGTTCAGGAAAACCTCACGGGAGTCCGTGTTGTACGAGCTTTCGGACGCGAAAAATACGAAGTTGACAAATTTACAAAGCAAAACAAACTTTATACCGGACTTTGGGTAAAATTATGCGGAGTTCTGTCCGTTTTCTGGGCTACAGGAGACGTGATATCCGGACTTCAGGTAATGATCGTTCTCGTTCTCGGTTCAGTTCTCTGCGTAAAAGGTCAGATGTCGGTCGGCGATCTTATAGCTGTCGTTTCGTATAACTCAATGCTTATATGGCCTGTGCGCCAGCTCGGAAGAGTTATCTCCGAGATGAGCAAAGCGGGAGTTTCCGTCGGACGAATAAACGAAATAATAGACGCGGAGGAAGAAACCGACGTTCCGGACGCCGTCGACGCCGATATGTCGGGAGACATCGTATTCGATCACGTTTCGTTCGCTTATGAAAACTCGCCGAAAATACTCGACGATGTTTCGCTTACGATAAAGAAAGGTTCAACGGTCGGTATCATCGGAATGACCGGAAGCGGAAAATCCACTCTTGTTTCTCTGCTCTGCCGGCTTTACGCACTTCCCGAAAACTGCGGAAAGATCACCGTAAGCGGTATCGATATAAAAAAGATTAAATCCTCTTCTCTCAGAAAAAACATCGGTATTGTTTTACAAGAACCGTTTCTTTTCTCACGAACTATTCGTGAAAACATAGGCATAACCCTTGACGATATTGCAAAACATGACCAGCGCATAACGGACGCCGCCGCATCCGCATGCATCTCAGACGCGATCGAAAACTTCTCGGACGGCTACGATACGATGGTAGGAGAGCGCGGAGTTACCCTCTCCGGCGGTCAGAAACAGCGTACCGCTATCGCAAGACTTCTTTTACAAAACACTCCCGTCATGATATTCGACGACAGCTTATCTGCGGTCGACAGTGAGACTGACGCAAAGATACGTCACGCTCTGCGGGAAAAAACTGCGGAGGCGACCGTTATACTTATCTCGCACAGAATACAAACCTTAGCTTACGCCGACAATATCGCCGTCATGAACGGCGGAAAAATCGTCGAACGCGGAACGCATGAGGAATTACTCGAAAAAGGCGGTATATACAAAAACATATTTGATATTCAGACCTCCGGCATGACTGAAAAATCAGAAGAAAAGGAGGTGCGCGCATAATGGAAGAAAAAAACGAAACAAATATCAATCATCTGAAATTTTTCGGTATACCGAAACTTATTCCTTATCTTGCCGTCCATAAAGTTCTGATTACAGTTATGGTTATACTTGCCGTACTCGGTTCTCTTATCGATATAGTCTTTCCAAAATATCAGGAGTATGCCATAAATCACTTTATCGCCGGAAGCACGCTCGATACGCTTACTCCGTTTGTTATAACGTACGTTATTTTTCTTCTTGCAAAGGTGCTCGCGGACGCTTACAGCACGTTTTTCGCCTGCAAAGTCGAAATGTACATAGACCGCGACCTGCGTCAGAAATCTTTCGATCATTTGCAGACTCTGTCGTTCTCGTACTTCAACAAAAACAGCGTAGGATACATCCACGCAAGGGTAATGAGCGACACGGGACGCATAGGAACCCTCGTCTCCTGGAGTTTTCTTGACTGCATATGGAATCTTACGTACATGATCGGCGCGATAGCGGTCATGCTTAAAACAAACGCAAAGCTTACGCTTATCATGCTTGTCGTTATTCCTATCGTAACGCTCATTGTGGCGATAATGCAGAAACGTCTTACCGCCGCTCACCGAAAAATACGCGAAATGAACTCAAAAATCACCGGAAGCTTCAACGAAGGTATAACGGGTGCTAAAACCATAAAGACTCTCGCTGCGGAAGATAAGATATCAGCGGAATTTACCGAAAAAACCGCCGATATGAAACGTATCTCCGTTACCGAATCGAGGTTTAGAGGATTTATGTGGAGCTCGCTTACTGCGGCTTCATATATCGCGCTCGCTCTTGTAATGCAAAAAGGAGGGGTTCTCACTCTGGACGGCGGAATGTCTGTCGGAACGCTCTCGCTTTTTATGTCGTACTCGCTCGGGCTTATGACTCCCATCCGCTGGATCGTAAACTCGCTCTCTCAGCTCATCACGGTGCAGGTAAACATTGAGCGTCTTACCGGACTTCTCGAAACCGAGTCAGATGTCGCCGATTCTCCGGAAGTAATTGCAAAATACGGCGATATGTTTTCTCCAAAACGCGAAAACTGGGAAGAACTTCACGGGGATATTGAATTTGACGACGTTTCTTTCAAATACCCCGACGGGAACGAATACATCCTTGAGCATTTCAACTTAAAGATCCCGCACGGCACAAACGTTGCCATCGTAGGTGAAACGGGAGCCGGAAAATCGACTCTCGTCAACCTTGTGTGCCGCTTTTTTGAACCGACCGACGGCCGCGTACTCATAGACGGGCGCGACGCGCGCGAGCGTTCGCAGCTTTGGCTGCACTCGAACATCGGCTATGTGCTCCAAACGCCTCACCTTTTTTCGGGAACTATCCGCGATAACTTGAAATACGGCTGTCCGGACGCAACTGACGAAGAAATAACCAAAGCTTTGAAAACCGTATCCGCCTATTCGATTATCGAAAAAAATAAAGCGGGGCTTGATACGGAAGTCGGCGAAGGAGGAGATCTCCTATCGACCGGCGAAAAACAGCTCATATCATTTGCGAGAGCCATCCTCTGCGATCCGAAAATACTCGTTCTCGACGAAGCTACATCTTCAATCGACACTTTCACCGAGCGCATTATTCAAAGCGCTATCGATAAAGTGATACGCGGACGCACGTCGTTCGTTATAGCTCACCGTCTTTCAACCATTCAGAATTCCGATATAATCATCGTCGTGCGTGACGGAATCATTGTTGAATCCGGTAAGCATACCGAACTTATGCGGCGGAAAGGTTATTACTATTCTCTTTACACGCGACAGTATGAAACCGAAGCTACCGCACGCGCTTTTGAAGCTCAGACAACAAAAAAAGTCTAAAAACCAACTAAAAATCCCTCTCGAAACCAAAAGTTTCCGAGAGGGATTTTGATTATTTTCTGTCTTTCAAGCATATATAATATATGCTTATGCCCGATATAGCCCAAAGCAATTCTAATTTAGTTTTAATCGGGAATATACATCCAGTTCATAATTATGATTTATAATTGTATAAAGCATTTTAATGATCTACACGGAGAAAAAACAATGAAAGCAAAAAAATTTTTATCACTGACTCTTGCCGCTATATTCGCAGCCGCATCATTTTCGCTTTCCTCATGCGGTAAAGTCGCATCGGATGACGAAACGGATATAACGCAGGGAAAGTCTCCCTCCGAAAATACTTCAGTTCTCACTAACGTTTTTAAGGGAAGCTCACTAACTATCCCTAAAGAATACGGGGACGCAATTAACGATACTTCACCTTATTTCGACGAAGAAAACAGGACGATCACCGAACTTTTTCTGACTTACGATGAGTCGACAGACGACGCCGGAAATTATACATACGCTGTCTCGTACTATCTTGTCACGTTCGATTTTGACGGAAAGCTCGTCGGAGAACCCGAAAAGCTTGATTTCGGACAAGGCTTTAATTATCCGCAGAAAATGATCATTTCAGAGGACGCTCTCGTTTATCTTCTTCAAAGCAGCGACTCAACGAGCGACAAAGTAAATTTTTCTATCGTTAAATATAACCGCGCCGACAAGACTACGGTGTCTTGCGATAATCTGACCGATTTATACTCCGGCAACAATAACTATTATTACCTCTCGAACCTTGCCGTAGACAAGGACGAAAACTACTACATCTCCTCCGACTCGGAAATTCTTGTTCTTGACAAGAATTTCGTAAAGATTGCGTCTATCCCAACAAATGATTATGTACAGGATATGACGACTTTCCGCGACGGAAAAGTTTACATAGCAGGTTATTTCAGTTCTAATTCCGTTTCTTCCGCAGGCGGATTCGGCGTAAAGAGCGTTGAACTTGCGGCAAATGGTTTCGGAGAAACATTCACTCTTCCCTCTCTTCTCGGTTCAGTTGAAATATACCGCTCAAACGACTATGACTTCTATTATTCAAATACAGACGGTATCTACGGCTTTAACACAGCCGATCAGACCTCGGAGCTTATTGTAAGCTATCAAAACTCCGATATCTCAAGCGACAGACTTTCCTCCATAACGATACTCGATAAAGAGACTTTCCTTGCATCAGAAAGAGACGACAACCACGAAAGCTCGGAAATGATATACAAAAAGTCTCCCGACATAGATCTTTCCAAAGTTAAAGTCATCGAGATCGCAACTCCGAACAGATTATACGAGCTTTCTCCCGCGGTAGTAAAATACAACAAATCTCACACGGATTCCCGTATATTCTTAAATGACTATTCAAAATACGCCACCGACAACGATTATACAGCTGGGCAGACAAAGCTTTTGAACGATGTCATAAACGGCGTCTATACTCCCGATATCGTAGTCGGCAACATCGGTTCCGATCTTATTTCCACTCTCGTAGAAAAAGACCTCTTTACCGACCTCTACACCCTCATGGACGACAGCTTCAAGAACGATCTGTTCGGCGGAATAAAGCGTTCTTTTGAAACAAAAGACGGAAAAATGTGGGGAATCTGCGGAAAATACACTCTTAATTCGCTTATCGCAAAAAGCTCTGACATTGACGGCCGAGAAAAATGGACGCTCGCGGAAATGCTTGATTTTGCGGCAAACCTTCCCGAGGGAACCGAACTTATGAACTATCTCACGAAATCGTCAGCTCCCGCATATCTCCTCGGAAACTCGGGATACGGAACTTATATCGACTCCGATAACAACTCCTGTTCTTTTGATTCCGCAGAGTTCATCGACTATCTCAACTTCTTAAAAACTCTGCCGGACGACGACAAATTTGATTATGAAAGCTCTTTTAATTCAGATGATTCTTACGCGCCATACCGCGAAGGAAAATATGCGCTCTATCAACAATATTATTATGAAATTGTATCTTTCCTCAATCAGGACGTCGTTTTCAACACAAGCGAAGTAACTCCCATCGGCTATCCCGTACTTGATGAAAACGACTGGGGTACGACTATAACGCAGTATACTTCATCATACGTTATATTAAATAAATCCGAAAATTCCGACCTTGCGTTCGGATTTATTAAAGATTTTATATGCTCGGCAGGAAACGTCAGATATTATTCTTACGATCTCCCCGTCACAAAAACCGCTTTCGACGAGAGCGCGGAACAGTTCTATGATTTTGAGTTTGTTTTCTACATGGACGGAAGCGCAAGCTGGGGTTCTTTCGATCCGGAGCATCCGCAGACAGAAGAAACTCTCGACAGCCCCGGTATTGTTCGCTATTTTACAAAAGATGACGCCGAAAAGATAAAAGATATGCTTGACAACAAGGTAGGCGCAAGAGTGATATCAGTTCCTTCCGCGGAAATTACTTCCATAGTTAACGAAGAAATATCCGCTTACCTCTCAGGCGTAAATAACGCCGAAGAAACAGCAAGAGTAATCCAGTCGAGAGTTTCGATCTGGCTGGCAGAACACGAATAAAATACTTTCCGCAGGGATAGAATATCATATAAATATTCTATCCCTGCGAGGTGTTTTATGAATAACAAAAAATTCGATTTTTCAGATGATATGCCACTCGGACTCGGCATGGCAATCGCGCAAAACTCAGTCGCTTTCGAAAAATTCTCCGGATTATCCGATGACGAAAAAAAAGAACTGATCGCCGGGGCACATGAGGTAAAATCAAAGAATGAGATGCGCTCATATGTCGATGCGTTTGCAGAGGGGAATGTTCCGAAAATCAACAGGTAAATCACATGAACATTGAAACAGAACGGAAATATCTTATTAAACTTCCTGATTTTTTTATTCTTGATTCCGTCTACGGTACGAGAAAGGCGGAAATGCGTCAGACTTATCTCAAAAAAGCGGACAACGGCGCAGAACGTCGTATACGAAAGATAACCGAAAACGGAAAAACATCGTTTATTTACACGGAAAAGACCAAAATAGACGCAAACAGCCGCTTAGAAGATGAAAAAACTATTACCAAAGACGAATACACATCGCTTTATACCGAACGCGAATCGGAGCTTTCAAAGGTGCGCTACTCTTTTCCATACGCGGATCACATTATGGAGATAGACGTTTATCCCGCAGACGTCGGAGGAGAATTATTACGCGGACGAGCAATACTTGAAGTAGAGCTTTCAGTTTTTAACGAAAAAATCGACTTTCCGCCTGAAATCACCGTTATAAAAGAAGTAACGGGAATGCGCGAATACTCCAACCATGCTTTGGCGTGCTGAAAAATCATTCGGTGACGAAC
>CAKSJC010000041.1 GCA_934462885.1 uncultured Eubacteriales bacterium
CGGGAGCTGCCTGAACATCTTCGTCTGCGGCGTCGTTATAGCCGTCAAAGCCCTGATAGTAATCATCATCGTATGAATCGTCATATCCGTCGTTTGTTCCGGTAACATTTTTTATTCTATCCAAAAGTCCCATATAAACCTCCGTACTGTCAAAGACAGTTTTTTAACTTTAAGTTTTATAATATAATATTCCAAATTTATCGGATATTCTTTTTTCGCCGTACCGATAAATGCCTGTGGTTATTTGTACATCCTGGAGCCGAATATCGAGCTTCCTACGCGGACCATTGTTGCACCTTCTTCTATCGCGCACTCATAACTATCGCTCATACCCATAGATAAAACAGCTTCCCTTATATTATGCGTTCTTTTTGCGAAAAAGTCAAGGAATATTTTATAAGATTCTCTAAAATATTTGCGAAATTCATCTTTTTCTGCACATTTTGGCGCCATTGTCATCATTCCGCACACATTTAAGCGGTCAAAAGTCTCAATTTTCGAAATAAGTTCTCCGACTTTGTCAGGCTCCACTCCGCTTTTTGTTTCTTCCGATCCTATGTTAACCTCTATCAAAATATCCTGCGTTACATCCAGTTTTTCGCATCTTTCGTTTATTTCCGAGGCAAGTTTCTCCGAATCAACAGAATGTATCAGCCCGGCTTTTCCGACAACGTATTTTATTTTATTGCTTTGCAGATGTCCGATAAAATCCATCCGTGCCCCGGATTTCGTCACAGGCTCAAATTTGTCTCTGAATTCCTGCGCGTGATTTTCTCCGAAGAGCTTTAAACCGTAATTTTCGACAAGAAACAAAATATCCTCCGCCGGAACTGTTTTTGTAGCTGCCAAAAGAGTTACTTCACCTCCCTCTCCGCGGCGTGCTTTCGCAGCCTCTATATTTTCAAGTACCCGAAAGTAATTGTCTCTCAGTTCTATCTGTCTCTCAGTCATAATTTAACACCTCTCGGTTATCAGACATTTAGGTGCAGCAAAGTACGTTAACATTTTTGTTTATACCGCATTTACTCACAGACTTTTCTACCATTGGTTTATTTCAAGTTTAATTCATTATTTTTCCGTTATATAGTTCTGTGCCGCTCACAATGACGATATCGTTTCTTGATATCCACGGATATATCTCGTCGTTAATCGCCGTCGTTTTCTCAGGATCCGGATTCCCGTTACATATAACAATCCCGTTTTCTTCGTAGATTATATTTATCCGTCTGAATTCTGCCGTAACTTCATCGAGAATGAACACACCCTCGAAGCCCCCTATCACACGCACCGCTTCTATCGGTATCTTAAATCCCGTATACTCAGCCACGGATATTTTAACGGGCTGGACTCTCGTGTAGTCAAAATTTTCCGGCATTCTCTCGCACGACAGCACAACTACCGCACGATCCCCGGGAGTCTGCGGTATAAGTCTGTAAAGCTTCATATTAAGATTCTCGCCCGAATAAACAAACTCAACGTTGCAGGAAGACATATTCGCAAGTCCGGCTGCATCGGATTTCGGAATATCGCAAGCTATATACCATCTGAAACTCTCGACCATCGTTCCGACGCAAAGGGAGGTCACGTTCTCTGCTTCAGCGTCCGTCATTTCAGTGAAGTCGTCATAAGACATAGAATCTATCTTATCAGCCGAGAACACCTTCCCGTATCCGTCATACTCGGAGAAATAATAACCTGCACAGTCGGAATAGATTGTGGAAAGGCACGTTCCGAGTTGTTTTTTCAGCGAATTTTTTTCACTCTGAAGCAACGATATCTGTGCGGAATAGTCGCTTATTCCGCCCGTAAGAATCTGTTTTTTCTTTATATCAAGCAGAAGAGAGCTTCTCAGTGAAAGCGCTTCGGAATAGTTTCCGCTCTCACAGCGCGAGCGTATCTCGAACACCTCATCGTATATTTCGGCGTCAAGTCCCTCCGTACTCGTAACGGAACGTCCTTCCGACTGGTTTTTTTGCAAAAGCGCTATCTGATCGTCTATTTCGGATATACGTCTTTCAATATCCGGAGACGTATTCGAATAAATATCCGCAACTTTGCTGAAAGCGGAAACTTTTTCTCCGTCGGACACGGCGGGAGTCACGCTTCCCGCTTCTATTCCCTGCGTATAGAGCGCTTTTTCGTCTCGCATTATATATGCGTCCGCACCTACTGTTTTTACGAGAGTATACGGAACGGCGTCTACAAGATCAAGACCCGGTGAGAATCGTTTCATAACATGATACGATATGTAGAAGATCAAACCGAGAGCAAGTATTGCAGATAATACATACATCGCGACTTTGGCAAGATAGTTTTTATCAAAGGTTTCGGAAAATTTCATACTTTACTTTTCCTCGCGGCTTTTTCGACCGCCGCAGGTCATGTTGATCAAACCGCACCGCAAGGCGGTTCGGTAAAAAAATGCTGAACCGTCGTGCGCCGATCATTGACGCACAGGTTGAATCGGCAACATTATTCCGTGCTTTTTACGTTTTCGAGCACAAACAGTTTTTCAGGAAATACCGCGCTCCCTTTTTCCGTGTCTCGAACTCTTCCGAGCGCTATGAAAACTCCTCTTTGCTTTATTCTGACGGCGCTACCGTCTGGGAAAGAAGTCTTTAGTTTTTTCTGATAAAGTTCAGTTCCTCCCCGAACGAGCTTTGCATAAAAGTCGTTTACGTTTATTTCGGGGTAATCTTCGAAAAGTATCTCCGTCGGCTTTAAAAGCGCCAGTCTTTCTTCCGGAGTCATATTATCAAGTTCTTCTATCGTAACGGAATCCTCAATCTTAAACTGCCCGGTTCTTGTTCTGACGAGCGATGACATGACCGCTCCGCACCCGAGCTGTTTACCGATATCGGAGCATAGAGTTCGTATGTAAGTTCCTTTTGAGCACTCAACTTTCATGGAGTACGTGTCGCGCGATATTTTTTTACAGTAAAGAGAAAATATTTCCACTTCTCTCGGTTCGCGCTCTATGCTCTCTCCGGCGCGCGCCATATCGACGAGTTTACGCCCATCGACCTTCAGCGCGGAATACATCGGCGGGATCTGCGATATTTTACCGACAAACGAACGGCAGGCTTCATACACGCGCTCCTCGTCCGGTATTACACATGAAGTCTCAATGACCTGCCCCGTTATATCTTCCGTATCGGTAGTGATACCAAGCTTCATCTCGCATACATACTCTTTGTCGTGCATCATGAGATAGTCGGAAGCTTTCGCTGCTCTCCCGAGCAGTACCGGAAGAACTCCCGTTGCCATTGGGTCAAGAGTTCCCGTATGACCAACTCTCTGCGTGTCGTAAAGCTTTCTCACTGAAGAAATAATCCTGTGAGACGTGACTCCGCTGTGCTTATTTACTATTAATACTCCTGATATGATATCGTTCTTTCGAGTCATATCTTCCTCACGGCTTTTTATTATTTCTGACTGCTTCGCCGAAAGCCCCGCTTATGAGCTCAAGCGCTTTTTCGGGATTTTCAGCCTTCACGGTGCATCCGGCAGCTCTCACGTGTCCTCCGCCTCCGAAGAGTGCGCAAACCGCAGAAACATCTATATCGACATTTGCTCTCGATGACACTTTATATAGGTCCGGATTGTCCGAAAGCTGTCTTATGGAGATTCCGACTTCAACTCCCTCGACTGCCCTTGCAACTTCCACAATGTTACCTATATCTTCTTCAGAAAGTCCCTCGGCTTCAATCATATCTGTCGTAAACATTACTATGCCGAGCCGTCCTTCTTCAAGAAACGCCAAATTCTGTATAGCTACCATCTGTGCGATAAGCTCTTTATAAGTCCGCTGACCAAAAAGAGTGCGGCATATATCGGCAGTGTCCGCTCCTCCGTCGTCAGCCGAGTTTATTTCTTCAAGAAGATCAGCGGCTATTTTTAATGTTTTCGGCGTGGTATTGGAAAACTTAAAGCTTCCGGTATCTGAAACGATCGCCGCGTATGCGCGTCTTGCCGCGTTCGTGCAGAGACGTATTTTACCGGATTTTTTCATTAGTTCGTATATTTCGGCTACTATTTCTCCGGCGGCAGACGCTGCGGAATCAATATAGTTTTCCGCAAACGCTTCGCCTGCTCCGTGATGATCTATCATAAAGGAGATATCGGGAATAAGCACGGCAAGCTCTCCGAGCTGTCCGGGAGAAGCCGCGTCCACAGAAAAAATAAGATCGTATTTTTCACGTACTACATTCGCAGGCAGAAGGGTTCCCTCTCCGTTTTCGAGAAATTTAAGTCTTTTCGGAACCTCAGAAGAGCATGCAACTTCCGCATCTCCCCCGCACCCCTTTATTATCTCGCAAAGCGCATAAGCCGAACCTACTGTATCTCCGTCCGGATTAACATGGCAAAGTACGAGCGCGTGCTTTGCCGAAGCAAGTCTGTCAGAAATATCCGACAGCGTCAGAGTTTTGAAAGCCTTATTTCCGCCTATCATTTCTTCTGAAAGAGGGTTATTCATCTACATCCTCCGCTGCGTCGCTGTTTTTTTCTCTTACACTGTCGTCCGCCGGCATTATCTTTTTTAATATAGCCGAAATTTCCGCCCCATAGCGGACTCCGTCGTCGCGTATGAACGTAATCTCCGGAGTTATGCGCAGATTGAGTCTTTCGGCAAGCCTCGAACGAATAAACGGAGTCGCCGATTTGAGTCCTTTGGCAAGCTCCTTTTCGTCATATTCTCCGTATACCGAGTAATAAACCTTGGCAAACTTAAGATCTGCCGACACATCCGACGCCATAACGGTTAACATGACATCCGAAACGCGCGGATCTTTTATCTCCCGCACTATCTGTGAACATTCTTCGGTAAATGCTCCGTCTATTTTATTTTTTCTGTATTTCGCCATTTATAATAAACCTTTCAATATTTCTTGTTTGATTCGGATTTGTTTGGTCAAAACTCAGCTATGCGCGCAAGTTCCGCTTAAAAGTTCGCTCGGTTCAAAATGTTTACGAAAAGCTCCGCGTCACGGCTTTCCTCCCGAACATCATTGCTTCTTCAGATAATCGGGAATAAACTCCTCATCTATCACTCCGCGAACTATTTCCTCAGCGTCCGCGCGGCTCAGTCTGTACCCTTCGATAACTACGCCGTGTGTAACGGCAATATCGTCGGTATAATCCTTCAAGAGGTATAAATGCGTTCCATAGTAATCCATTCCGTAATAAAACACTGTCGGCGTCAGAAGAACATCCGCCGCGCAAAGTCCTCCCGCTCCGTCGCTTGTGATCCTGAAAGAAAATATCCCGCCGACCTGGTTCATCGGGCGAGCCATGCCGGAAATGCAGTTCCCGAGTGAATATATACAAAGCGTTTTTCCTCCGTCTTCTCTGTCTATCCATTCGATAGGTTGCAAAGAATGCGAATGATGTCCGATTATGACGTCGGCTCCGTTATCAGCCATAAGAGCGGCAAGCCTGCGCTGCTCGTCCGTCGGCGTATATGTGTTCTCAATTCCCCAATGAATCGAAACAACGGTAAAGTCCGCCTCCGTCTCCGCTTTTTCAAGATCGGATAAAATGAGTGCGTCGTCGATATACGGTATGACTATGGGAGACGAGGGATCTTTCACGATCCCGTTTGTTCCGTAGGTATACGACAACACCGCTATATCTATACCGTCGCGCGATACGATCCTTATTATCGATGCGTCTTCTGCGTTTTCATATGCGCCGACCGTTAAAACATCTTGCTCATTCCAGAACTCCATTGTTGAAGCAAGTCCTGCCGTTCCTTTATCAAGCATATGATTGTTCGCTATGTTTATTATGTCAAATCCGAGAGAACATAGGTCAAGTCCGAGTTGTCTGGGAGAGTTAAAACACGGATATCCTGAATATCCGTACTCTTCGCCCGCCATGACTGTCTCCTGATTTATAAAAGAAATGTCCGCGTTTTTTATTATGTCCGAAACGTCCGAATATATCGGCAGAAAATCGTATTCTTTTTCGCTGTTTCCCCGCGTTTTCGCTTCGAGATAAATATTCGGATGGATGAGATTATCGCCGAAAGCGGCAAAATCGATATCTACGCCAATGTAAACATCAGTAATCTCAGTTTTTTTCATATTTTCATCGGACGCGCGGTATTCGGACGACTCTACCGGATGAGATGGGGTAAACGCTCCGTACTCCAGAGAATCAAGCAGCTTTTTTTCCGTTATACGTACCGATTCAGCGTTATAGAGGTTCTCCGGTGAAGCGTCGGAATCCCTCAGCGATACGCATGAACATAAAACAATCAAGTTTACGCAAAGTAAAGCTATGATCCGACGCACTGAATCCACCTCCGTATATTGTTTGGCAATCCCTCGGGCTTTGCCTGCGGGATACTTTTGTTTGACCGACCCATTATTTCTTTTCAAGCACGACATAAGCCTTTCCTACGCTTATGCCGTTTGTCGCACAGGTTGCTATAAGCTTTACCGACCAACCGTCGGCAAACATACGATTTACTTCGTTTAAGCCGTCGGTTCCTTTAATCCCTCTGCTGCTGTTTACCCACATATTTTTTCCACGTTTTTTCCACGCAGACCAGCTCCTTAGAAAAGTTTCGCAAAATTATTTTGAGATTTTCATATAGTCAAGCCGCAAGGGCAATATGTATAACACGCCTACATATAATACGTCATTGAAATTATAACACATTAGGCGCACGAATTCAATATTTATTTTGCCGATAGGCGCCATTCGATATATTTTTTGTCAAATAAGAAAAAATATATACAATTTATTTTATTCGCTTTATTGTGTTTGGTTTTTGAATGTGTTATAATTATAAAAAGCGATATTATTTTCCCCTTTTTAACGGATTCTGATATCATAACCCGATCTGAAACGGAGCGTTACATATTGAAAACAATAAAAATCATGCACGCCGGCGATGTTCATCTCGACAGTGCGTTTATGGGAATTGACAGCAGATATTCCGAAATACGCCGCCGCGAAATACTCGCCGCTTTCACTTCAATGATGACTTACGCAAAAATGAACTCCGTCGATCTCATGCTTATCGCCGGCGATCTTTTCGAGAACACTTACGTCACGAACGAAACCTTAATAATTGTTAAAAGGGAATTCGAAAAATTCGGAAAACCCATATTCGTCTCTCCCGGCAATCATGATCATATAAGACCCGACAGCGTCTGGATGAAATACAAATTCCCGTCTAACGTCTATGTTTTCCGAGAGCCTCAACTCACCTCATATAAACTCGACGAGCTGCCCGTAACGGTATACGGATACGCTTTTACAGATAAGAAAAAAGACGATGTTCCGATCGAGGGAAAAAAGGTTGAAGATCCGGAACGCATAAATCTCCTTGTAGGACACTGCGATATAATCTCTCCTGTCAAACCAAGGAAAAATCACTGTCCGATAAGACCGTATCATTTCGACGCTTTCGGAGCTGATTACGCAGCTCTCGGACATATTCACAATCCGCCGCCGAACGGTCATGATAACCGTTTTTGCTACTCGGGATGTCTTGAGCCGCGCGGATTTGACGAGATCGGTCCGAAAGGCGCCTGCCTTGTCGAAATCGAAAAAGACGGCGTAGACTCAACCGTAACGGTAAAGCGCGTCCGCTTCTCGAAGAGGACTTACGAGGAAGCTGAAATATCGGTGACGGGAGCCGAAACTCAATCAGATATCTCGAACGCAGTCTCGGCGTATATTTCGGCAAATCATTACGGAGAAAACACTCTTCTTTCCGTCAACCTCACAGGTTTTATTTCACCCTCTCTTGTTATAGACCGTGATTCGCTCGAATTTTCAAAACTCGGTCTTTTCTACCTCCGCGTCGAAGACCTGACTCGGCCCGATCTTGATCTTACGGTTTTGGAAAAAGATCCGACCATAAAAGGAGAGGTTTACCGCAAACTTAAGCCCTCTCTCGAAGCAGACGACAAGCGCACAAGAGAAGTAGCGCTCCGCGCTCTTCGTTACTCGCTCTCCGCTCTGTACGGAGACCGTACATTCTGAACGCAACTTTATCTATCGGAGTTAAAAATGATTATAAAATCACTTCACATAAAATCATTCGGAGGGCTTACCGACCGCGTAATTGATCTTTCAGACGGCGTAAACGTCGTCTGCGGCATGAACGAAAGCGGAAAATCCTCCGCAGCTATGTTCATAAAATTTATTTTTTACGGGCTTTCTTCGAAAAACGGAAAAAATTCCCGCATATCCGAAAGAAAAAAATACGTTAACAAAAATTCCGGCGAAGCTTCGGGGTATATAATGGCAGATACGGACGACGGCATACCGTATCGCATTGAGCGTTCCCTGTCTGTCTCCGATTCCGCCGGAATACACGAACAGATACGCATAGTGTGCGCTTCCACGGGAGAAATCGTAACGGCTATGAATCCCGGCGAGTATTTCTTCAAAGTTCCGGAAGAAGTTTTCGTAAATTCCTGTTTTGTTTCCCAGCAAAGCGCAGTCCGTCCCGAAATCGGCGGAATAGGCGGCGCTATACAGAATATTCTGACTTCCGCCGATGAAAATACGAACGTCAAAAAAGCTCTGAAAAACCTTGACGCCGCTCGCCGCGAACTTTGCCACAAAAACGGCGACGGGGGAGAGATATCTAAGCTTAAGGAAAAACGAGACGCCCTTCTGCAAAGCGCAAAAGAAGCGGAAGAAAAAAATTCCGAAATAATCCGCATCACCACATCTCTCGACGATATCAAAAAAAGGATATCCGAACTTGAAGAGGATAAGGAACACTATACGGCGGTTTTCTCCGCTCTCGACAAAATACTCGTAAAAAGAAGGATAGACGCCGCCGAACAGACAAAAACTCGGATACAAAAGATAGAGCGCTCTATTTCCGATCTTGACGCTTCTCCCCTCGGAAACAGCTTTTCCGACGAGCTGAACGCGGCTGAACAGTGCGTAAAAGATTATGACGATCAGTGCGCCGCTTACGATGACGCGGTACAAAAAATAAAAAATTCTCCAAAAGATCCCGACAACGCGCAGGGAGACGCGGAACTTGTTCATTCTCTCGACAATTCGCAGCGAACCTCGTTCTCCGTAGCCGTTGCCATGTTTATCGCCGGTGCCGTCGGACTCGCCTCCTCGCTCATGCTGTACTACTTCAACACCGACGCTTATCTTGTGCCGATGATAATGACTCTCGCTCTTGTTACTCTCGGAGTCGTATTCATAGTTCGTCACGCTAAATTACGCTCTCAACTTACCAAATTGCTCGTTAAATGGAATGCGGAGTCGCCGGACGATATTGAAGCCGCGATAGACGAGAAAAACGAATATATCGATCGAGAGCGTATGTCCGTGTCGGAACTCAGATCAATCTCCGCAGCGGTAGAGGCCGCGAAAATCAAATTCGACGCTGCAGCCGAAACCATAGCAAAACTCGCGGTCGCGTCTAATATCAAAGAAACAGGCGACATCTACGAAACGATAGATAAGCTCTATGCCGTGCAGAACGCGGTGGAACGCGAACGTTCTTCTATGGTATCAAAGCTTGAAAACTATACGGGTAGACTTGATCTTCTTGAAGAACAACTGGAGGACACAAACCGCGGACAAATCGCAAAAGAAGTCGCCGCTCTTGCCGAAACAAAAGCCGGACGCGAGGCGCTCTCTCTTGATTCGACGGGTATAAAGGAAACAGCTAAAAAGAGAGACTTTGTAAATGTCGAACTTCACACCGCGATGAAGAGAAAAAGTGATCTTGAAGCTATGCTCGTTGAAATAGGAAAACCGTCGTGCGATCCCGCCGAGACTGTGACAAAAGTCGACGGCATGAACCGTCTGATTGATGAACTGTCTATACGGCATGACGCTTACCAACTTGCAGGAAATATTCTTGAAGAAGCGGGAGGCGCCATGCGCTCTGGAATCATTCCGAGGATATCGGCAAAAGCTTCCGCTGTCATGAAAAACTCCTCTCCTCATGACGGCATCACTCTGGACAACGATTTCAACACCGGATACACAGACGGAGACGAAGTCATATCTTGCGAATTTTTATCAAAAGGTACGGAAGATCTCTCATATATCGCACTCAGAATTGCGCTTACGGATGAGCTTTTTTCAGCAGAAAAACCTATCATGGTCTTTGACGAAAGCTTTGCACATATTGACAAAGAAAGACTCGCGCTCATTTTCAGCGAGCTTGTCAACGGCGGTCAGTATCTCATTCTTACATGCCGCGAAGATGAGGCTGCACTCAGCTCAAACATACGTGCAAACACTATAAATCTCTGAATATTTCCCCGCGTTTAGCATATGGGGACACGGGGAAAACCTTAAGGTTTTCCCCGTATTTTTTATTAAGATAACGGAGCATAAATATGGAGAAAAAATATATTTTGTCCCTCGATCAGGGAACGACGTCAAGCCGCGCCATACTTTTCGATCGCGAACAAAATATCATCGGAATCGTACAAAGAGATCTTCCGCAGATATATCCCCATGAGGGCTGGGTTGAGCACGATCCGATAGATATATGGTCTTCGGTATTCGGCTGCATGATGGAAGTCATTGCAAAATCCGGCATACGCCCCTCCGATATCGCTGCTATCGGAATAACTAATCAGCGTGAAACGACGGTCGTATGGGATCGAAAAACCGGAAAACCTATCTGCAACGCCATCGTTTGGCAGTGCCGCCGCACTGCACCTATTGTAGA
>CAKSJC010000042.1 GCA_934462885.1 uncultured Eubacteriales bacterium
GTTCTTTTTTCACACTAAACAGTATATTTATCATATCTGAAAGTTGTGCCGAATATGATTCACCGACTGTAAGGAAGCACCATGTTCCGCCGGCTTCCGTAACTCTTCCGTCCTCCACCGTACAGATAACCATATTCCCCGTCACCGCCACATCGTTTATTGTTCTCGAACAAATGACATAATATTTACTTCCGTCTTTATAAATACTGTCAGCGGTGGTTTTCGAGTTTACGAGTCCCGTGCGTTCGAACTTACGGCTTCCTTTATCGAGAAAATCAGCGGCAATCTTCTCTGCCTTTTCGTATTCCTTCTTGTCATAAACTATCTCTGCCACTCCGATATTTTCCGCCCCGTAATGTACGGAAATATCTGTGTTTTCCGCAAATTTAAACGAAAAGTTATTATAAAACTCGAATTTTTTACCGTTTTCCATTATAAGCAGCTCTCCGTCGGGAATTGCGTATGCGTTCTTTATTTTTGTTCCGCACAGAGCTTCCGATACGTTTTTGCTGTATTCGTCAGAGTTGCAGACATAGACTGTGCTTTTTTCAATCTTTGTTGAAACGATATCACGGTCGATCTGTATGTTGTCTTTTTCAAGGATCTCGCAAAGTTCGTCTACGGTATCTTCAGGCAGATAATAAACGCTTCTGTATGTGAAATAAAGGTTGACTCCAACGATGGCGCACGCCGCAAGAAGGATGGCGGAAAGTACCGCAAGCACTTTATTATGTTCCATTCAGCACCTCTTTCAGTATACGCTCTTGATAACGGACGCCGCCCACTCGGGTTCTATTGATGTAGAAAAGAAGTCGCTTCTGTACACCAGCGAAACATTGTTCGGAACAATGTTTCGCTTTTTCAGTTCGTCAAAAAGCCACCATTCTCCGTTTGTCGCGCTTCTGTATCCGAGATTTCTTACAGACATTGTATATAATTTAACGTATTTTATATATTCGCCTGAAAACGTTATGGAAAACGCGCTTTCAGCGTCGGTTATTTTTATGTTATCGAATTTATAATCGAATACGAGAGTAACCTCTCCGTTTTGAGATTGTATCGAAGAAAGGTATATTTCGGCGTCTCCTCCCGCGTAAAAACGGTTCAGAGAATATATATCTTCATATATTTTCGCTGCGCTGAGAATGTATTCCTTAAGTCCGGGGTTATTAGTATATCCTATAATATTTGATATATCGATTCCTCCTCCGGCAGTAGCTATATACTCGAATGAAGAATCATGAAAATACAAAACTCCCTGCACGTCGATATAATTTTCTTCTCCTTTTTCGCTTACCGACATCTGCACTTTATCGGGATTTAACGCAAATATGCGAAGAAGAGATTTTTTTTCGTCTTCGCTGCTGTAAATTAGAGAAGCCGTCTGATTACTCATAATTATACTTCTCACAGAAAGAGCTTCGGTAAAAACCGGCTCTGTCGGTCTCTCTGCCCGGAACCTGTCTCCCGCAAAATCAAATGAATAGAGAAACATTCTGTAAGACCTTGCAAGCTCGGCTATATCGTCTTCGATGATAGTTTCCGAATCGTCTTTTTTCTCATAAAGAAGAGTATTATTCATAATATCCCGCACTGCCACGGCGATACTCTTGTTTTCCGTACCGTATGGAATTATCATCATCTCATAAACTCCGGCGTATGAGAGATTCCTGTCATTTTTCGCACCGGTGCAGGCGTCAGCCGCAAGTCCTATCACGTTATCGGGGAGATCGCTGTGATATCTGATATAAATAAAGTCTCCCAATTCGTCGTATCTGTTCCAAACGTCGCGTCCGCTTTCGGTTATATTTTCTTCTTTCATGACTGAAGATATCACGGGACAAATCAGCCTGTAAAGTCCGTTTACAGTGTTATGCGTTACCGAGACTCCGCTTTTTTCTCCGTTCGTCACTATCCCGATAAACTCAGGCGTAAGATATTTCGCCATATCTATGTCGAGATTTGTTTTATCAGAGGTCAGTCGGTCAAGATCAAATTTTTCAGATACGGTACCGCGGCTTCTTTTACTTATCAGATTGATCGTCATGGCCGCAAGAACAATAAGCACGACAAACAAAACAACGACCGTGATCGTCATTACAGTGAATATTTTTTTTGTTTTTTTATCTTCTCCCATGTTTACTCTGATCCTTAAAGCTTACGTTTTGTCCTTTTTTATCTTACATTCCTTAGGAAGTTCTATGATTACCGATGTCCCGACTCCGAGAATGCTGTCGACCGAGATATGTCCGCCATGCGCTTCCACTATTTCTTTCGCTATCGCAAGACCGAGTCCGGTTCCTCCCGCATCCTGGTTCCTTGACTTCTCCACTCGGTAGAAGCGTTCGAACAAATGCTCTATATCCTCTTTTGGGATACCTATGCCGTTGTCGGTAATGCATATCTTCACACTCTTTGTAGCGTTGCTTGTTATATCTATATCGATATGCCCGCCGTTTGCGGTATATTTATTTGCGTTCGACATAATATTTATAATTACTTGTTCGATACGCTGTTTATCTCCGGTTATAAAGATGTGATCTTTTGATGTTTCAAGTGAAACGGTATGTTCATGCGCTTCAAGATCGCTCCTCATAACTTCACACAGACGTTTTACCGACGCGCATATATCGAACTGTTCTATGTTCCATTTTGTTCTCTTGTTATCAAGCCTTGAAAGTACAAGAAGATCTGACACTATTCTCGTCATACGGTCGCTCTCCGAAAGCACCATATCCAGAAAATACGTTCTTGTTTTCTCATCCATATCGGGATCGAGGACTATCGTTTCAGCCGCTCCTTTTATTGAGGTAAGAGGCGTTCTCAGTTCGTGCGATACATTTGCAACAAACTCGCGGCGGCTTTCGTCGAGTTCAAAACGTGCAGTCACATCATGAATAATAAGAACGCATCCCGAAGACTGCTTCTTCCCCGACACGTAACGAATAACGGCGAAATTGACATCGAAAACCTTTGAGTCATACGATCTGTCGTGGAAGATAAAACCGTCGTGAGTTTTTTCAACTTCCGCGTCAGGAGAAGTAAGAATTACGCTATTTCCCCTTATAACGAGAGGAATGTCGAGTAACTCAAAGCATTTCTCAATATCCATATTTCCATTTACAAGGTCCTCTCCGAAAAGAGTTTCCGCACTGTTGTTCGAGTGCATAACAGTACCGTTTGCATTGAAAGCAAGAACGGCGTCGCGCATGCAAGACAGCACCGTTTCCAGTTTTTCACGTTCTCCGTCGACTTCCTCAATAGTAGCGCGAAGTCTTTCTCTCATGTAGTTGAAATTTTCCGCAAGAACTCCTATCTCGTCGGACGAGCTTACTTTGATTTCATAATTGAATTCTCCGGACGCTACAAGCTGCGCGCCGTAGGTAAGCGTGCGAAGAGGAGATGAAATTGACTTTGCAAGGAAGAATGAAAGAAGGACCGCTATAACGATACCTATCGCAATAGTTTGCAGTATTATCGTAAAGATGACTTGTGAAAGCTGTCTCATTTCTTCAAGAGAGTCCTTAACATAGACGATTACGTCGTCTCCGCCATCGCGGTGTATCCTTACGGCGTAATCCGAATAATCCATCCCTCCGGAAACTATATTCTTCCCCGAGTCGTTTATGGCAGATAAAATGTTCGGAGTTACCGCAAGAGAGCTTCCGAGAACTATATCGGAACCCGTAAGCATTTCTCCTTCGGTATCAAGAACGTAATAGTTTCTGTACTTGTCCACTCCGAGTATACTCCCGTACGACTGAAGTATATTTTTTATCTCCGTCGCATAACTGTCGCTCTCCGCCACCGCTGAAATATCGTTCATGATAAGTCCGCCCTGTGCGAAGCACTCCTCCATCTGCTCGGTAAAATCATCTGCGTAGAAGTTTGTTACCCCGCTTATAAGGATAGCTCCTACCGCGCACATTACAGCGATAATAAATATAAGCAGTATAAGGACTATCTTAAAATAAAGGCTTTTTAACATAAAAACTCCGCTTCAGCCGGCATAAATGCATATGCCGGCAAAAAGAAATATTGTCAGTTGCTTATCTTTTGCAAAGATAATACCCGACGCCTCGTTTTGTCATGATATATTCGGGTCTTGAGGAATCTTTTTCTATTTTCTGTCTTATTCGCGCGACAGTCACGTCAACTGTTCTTATGTCGCCGTAATAGTCGTCGTATCCCCATATTTTTCCGAGAAGTTCTTCCCTTGTGAACACTTTTCCAACGTTTTCCGCGAGGAACAATATAAAATCATAGTCTTTCTTTGAGAGATCGACTTCCGCGCCTCGCACGCGCACCGAATAATGCTCGGTATCTATGGAAAGTTCCCCTATATTTATCGTTTTGCCGTTACCCGATCTTTTGTCAGAAGTAACAACTTCCCCTCTGGAGCGGCGTATATTAGCTTTAATCCTCGACATAAGCTCTTTATATGAAAACGGCTTAGTGACATAATCGTCAGCCCCCGTCTCAAGTCCGAGAACTTTATCTTTTTCTTCTTCTCTTGCCGTAACGAAAATTATCGGAGTTTGTTTTTGATATCTTATTTTCTCGCAGACTTCAAATCCCGTCATTTTCGGAAGCATTATATCGAGAATTATAAGATCGTACTCCTCGGAAAGCGCCATTTTGAGTCCGCTCTCCCCGTCGTATGCGATATCGCAAAGATACCCTTCTCTCTTTATGTTATAAGCTTGGGTCAGCGCTATGTTTTTGTCGTCTTCAACGATTAAAATCTTCTTTTTATCTTCCATGTATTCCCACTTATCCTCCGTTTTACCATTCCGCGTATGCGATATTCGACGTCACAAAATCTTTTTCTTCGTATTCAAAGGTGTATTCCACTACTCTCGTACTGTTCCAGCAATCCTCAAGCATAACTACGCACTCGCCCTTTTCTTCAAGCACGGAAAGCATTTTTTCAAAAACTCCCGCTGCCGCAGTCGTTCCGTTCACGATTATATCCGGAACTACGGTGATAAATCCGTCAGCCGATATATCTATCGGGTCTTTTCTTCCGTCGAGCAGAAGATGGGCGTTTTTGCCTGTCAGTTTCTTTATTTTTTCATTCAGTTCATCGGTCACGTCTCCGGTATAGTCGTCGATGTAAAGTCCGTATTCTCCACCGAGCAGCGAAGATAAAATATTGTCCGCCGATGCGTCCTCTCTTAGAAAAGCCGTATATTTCATTCGGTATTCTTCAAGCTTTTTTTTGGCGGAATAACCGTTGTCGTCATCAGCCATGCAGAGGAAAAACAGACGTTTTTCCTCTCTTCCGTTTTGGTTTGGGGAATCGCCCGCAAAATCGTTTTCCTCACTCATAAACGACTCTGCGAGAGTTTCCATGCTGAATATCTTATCGCCGTCGTAAAGTCTGAGAGATTCTTCTCCGTTATCCGCCGTATATGTTTCGTAATTCACTCCGACGACGGAACAGATAAACTCCGTATCAACGTAATACGTTCCTTCATCTCTGAATATATCGATTTCCGTGACGATATTCCCGTTGACCGCCGCGCGCCGCTCCATAAAAAGCACCGATACATACGCTCCGGTGTCCGAATTATATATGAGAAGATTATCGTCAGTCGGAGATGTAACTTCAATATAATCGAACATTCCGAAAAGCTCTGCCGGAACAAAAAATTTTCCGGCGCGTTTTATCAGAGGAGCAAACGAATCCTTATACCACGCCTCGTCGTTATGAAACAGAGACGGTATATTATAAGCCGACACAGTTCCTACCGATAAAAACAAAAAGCAAAGGCACAAAAACGCCGCTATGCGTCTTATATGTTTTTTCATTTTTCCTCCTTTTTTATTATAGCTTTATTGTCAATTGATCATCCGTCGACACTGTTTAACTTTCCATGCGTCGTTCTTACTCTGCGGCTTCTTCGTAATAAGCCACTGCAAGATCCACTACCATTCCGTAGCTTTTCGTTCCGGGAGTTCCCTGTATCTTAAGATATGTGTTGTTTACAGCATCGCTTACTTTAGCGGCGGTACTTTTTCTGTATTTATCAAAAAACTCGCTGTAACATGACAGATCGTAGCGCGCGTTCATGTTCAGTCTCACCGCCGCTTCTTTATACAGCTCCGGAGAAGCTTCATACAGAGCGTCGCCGAGGTATTCATACATATTAAGATATCCCGAGTATCTCATATATGGATCGTCTGAGTTAATGCACACAAGATACGCTATGAAGTTTGCTTCATCTTCTCTTGCTATTCCTCTCTGGTGTGCCATTTCATGCGCTGTTGTATAGACATTAACGAAATACGGATAGTTTGTATTCAGATTCGCTTCACCCGTAAAAAACGAATATACTCCCGAAATATGAGTATACGTCATGATATCCGACACCGAAAGCTGTTTTACGGGAACATAAAAGTTATCTATAAACGAATATTTTTCTTTTATGACGCCGTATGATTCAAAGCACAATTTAACGTTTTCGGAATGGCTGTACGGACGGACGGAGCCTTTTTCTTTTACGTATATTATTTCGCCGTCAAGCTCGTTAAGTCTGTCCGTTACAAAATTCAACGTATCGTATAATTCCTCGGCTGACACGTCTTTTCTTGTCAGACCGAGTTTTTTGTCAAGAGAGCTTGTCTTATATCCCGCGCCGAAGCTCCACACAAACAAAGAATAGAGCAGCATCACGATCGATAAAAGTCCCAAAAGACATCTCGTATACGCAAGTTCGTTCTTCTTTGATTTTTCGGCACAGACGTGAAGTACCAGATAAATAACGACAGGGCAAGACAAAAGCAAAAACTCAGCAAGCGAAAACGGTATTACCGAAGTAAGATACGCAAGCGCACGTCTCACATGACACGAAATTCTTTCGTTGAAAAAATCCGCAAACCGGGCGTTATTGGCGTACGCAATGTTTATTGCCGCCGACAAGACGGAAACAGCCGCGAAAACCGCGGAAAAACGCGGCGCATACTTCCATATGTTACATTTCAATCGCTTCATATATATCCTTTTTTATTTGATCAAGCTCAGCGCGCATTTCATCATAAAACCCTATTTTTCCGGCAAGCGAAACGATGTCCAGCGGAATAGGCGCTTCAGCAACTTTTTTCTTTCCGTCTTTAGGATGAGGAAAAACTGTTATATACGAATGCAGCGCGTGGCGATCTATCATTTCCGATTTTTTACCGTACAGTGTATCCCCGGTCACAGCGCATCCTGCCCCCGCAAACTGAACTCTTATCTGATGAGTCCGCCCCGTTATCGGAGAAGCAAGAACGGCGGAATATCCGTCTTTTTCGCACAGCACCTTATACTTTGTCACGGCAGGCTTTGCGTCGGGAGTATTCTCAGCTGTTTCTTCCCTTTCGATAACGCTGTTCTCTTTGCGGTGCATAAATGAACGGATGGTTCCCTCTTTTTCAACAAATATTCCGTCAATTATTGCAACGTACATTTTTTTGATCCGTCCCTCAGTCATCGCTCTGTACATCTTGTACGACGCGTCTTTCATGTTTGAGGTAAGCATACACCCGCTTGTATCACGGTCAAGCCTGTTTACGGGACGGAAAACATAAGTTTTATCGGAATACCTATATGCAAGAGCGTTTGCGACAGTATCATTCTTATGTCCGAGAGACGGATGTGAGGGCATATTATACGGTTTATTCACCGCTGTTACATACGAGTCCTCGTATATTACCTCAATCGGAAGATCAACCGGAATTATATAGGGGCTTACATCCTCGGGTTTATCCTCAATGTCAAGAGAAAGAATGTCTCCGTTCTGAAGAATGTACCTGACTGTCACCCATTTCCCGTTCACCTTTATTCCGTCCGGCGAAAATTTAAGTTTTTTTATCAGATTTGCAGAATACCCGAGCTCACTGCGCAAAACTTCACGAATAAGCATTCCCTCAAAATTATTTTCTATTAATATATCCATACAATATATTCATAAAAGAAGAGTTATTCTTCTGTTTTTCTCCAGTAGGTGTAATAGGCAATAATCGTGCGTTCTTCTCCGCCATGTTCCATATCGGGAGCTGTTATGACCACGCCCTCGAGAGATAAAAGCTCCCATGCGCTCATGTCCTCTATCTTTGTGCGAAAGACAACTTCCTTGCTTGAGAACACGATTAGCTCTCCGTCTTTTGAGATGATTGCTCCGCTTCTGCCGATGACCTCTTCTATGCCGTTTATCCTCTCGGTAACGCACTTAATCGATTTTCCGTTCAAGCGCTCTGCCATGTCTCTTTTATATCTTTTGCTGTTAACATTCTTTTTTTTCATTAAACCATTATTTTTGCCAAACATACATACCTCGCTTTACCATAATTTTGTTGACGCATACAAAAATCAACAAAATCAGTAAAATGCCTTGAAAAAATAACTGTCAGGGGATATCATTAAGAAACTGTAATTACATTTGTTATTTGTCAAATCAATCTTTGCTGTAAATTTCAGAATCCGCGTACACAATACGGTGCAATACGCCATTTTTAATTTAAGTACATTGCATACATTATATCACAAAAAAATGAATATGTGTACATTAAATGATATTTTTTATCCGACAGACAAAAGAAAGGCAGGGATCAGATGCTTCCGCTCGATAAACCGTCAGATGCGCTCATGCGCGTCATGGACGATCATGGAATGAACTGCGAAAACATAACCGCCGCCGTTAAACTGGATCTCGATTTTTCCGGTTCGTTCGGAGAAAGCTGGCTTCTCTTTGATGAAAAGAATAAAGTGATTCTCAGATTCGAGGCAGATAAAAATTCGATAGAACATAAAACAAAAAAAAGTTCCGATGATATAATACCCAAACTTCCCGAAGCCGAAAAGGTTTTCTATAAAGACGAACTTTCCCTTCTTCTATATACCGATCTGACAGTTGACCCGTGTATGTCGCTTAACCGTCTCATCGCGAAACGCCATGAGAACGAAAAGCCCTGCGCCGATCATCTCTCGGAAGAAGAATCCGCACAAAAAACAGACGCCCGGAACAAGTCCGCCGTATCTGAAATAATTGCCTACTCCACGAATAAAGCCCGTCAAAAGCTCTACGCTTTTATCGAAATAACAGAGCGTATTCTCCGCGGCGAGGAAATAAATGAAGACGACCAGCTTTTCGAACAGTTCAACGCAAAATGTCCGAAATGCGGCAAAATTTACAAAGATCAGCACAGAAAAATCTGCTCTGAATGTTCAAACAAAAAAAATATAGTGCACCGCCTTCTTGAGCTTTTAATTCCTTATAAAAAATACACTGCAATACTTATTTTATGTATGCTCGCTTCGTCAGGCGTCTCGCTTCTCTCTCCTATCTTAAACGGAAAGATACTTTACGACAACGTTATAAATTCGACCGGCAGATGGCACTCCGTCACAAAGCTGTTTATTGTTCTCTCATCGATCTTCGTGCTCGCGCTGGTTTCTCTCGGAATAAGCATTATCCAGAACCGTGCGAATGCAAAGCTCTCAACAAGAATGACTAACGCGATGAAGCAAAAAGTCTTTTCTTCCATGATGGGACTTTCCCTCTCGTATTTCAACAAAAATACGACGGGACGCCTTATCAACCGCGTAAATTATGACGCTGAAAAAATCAGAAGCTTCTACATAGACGGAATACCGAACTTTGTTATCAATATATTAAACTTTATCGGACTGACAATATTTCTTTTCACCCTTAATCCTACGCTCACACTCATTGTTTTTGCTCCGGTTCCCGTAATAATTCTGATATTCAAGTTCGCGCTTCCGAAGCTTTGGAGAATGTACTCAAAACAGTGGAGAAGTTCATCAGCCCTGAACTCCATGCTCGGCGACTCACTAAACGGAATCCGAGTAGTAAAAGCCTTCGCAAAAGAAGCCGAAGAAACAAACCGCTTCTACGGTTTTTCCGAACGTCTTTACAAAAGTAACGTAAAACTTAACTTGATGACCCTCACTATCTTTCCCGTAGTAAGCCTTCTTATCGGTATGTCGTCTCAGGCTATATGGGGAGTCGGAGGACTTTCCGTTATGGGAGAAACTATGTCATACGGTGAGTTCACGACTTATCTCGGTTATATCGGCATGATATTCGGTCCTCTCCAGTTCTTCTCGACGTTTACAAACATAGTCACCGACACATTAAATGCAGCTGAACGTATGTTTGAAGTTTTAGACACGCTGCCGGAAGTTGCCGAAACCGGCGACGCCGTTGATATGCCCTCTTTCCGCGGAAATATTACTTTCAAAGACGTCTCTTTCCACTATACCCCAAACAAACCCATACTTAACGACGTCAATCTGAAAATAAACGCCGGAGATACAATCGGTCTTGTAGGGCACACAGGTTCCGGAAAAAGTACGATTGCCAATCTTATAACACGTATGTACGACCCCGTTTCGGGACAGATATTTATCGACGGAGTTGACTTAAAAAAGATAAAGCTTTCATCACTCAGGAAAAATATCGCGATAGTATCACAGGAGATATTCCTTTTCCGAGGAACGATAGCCGATAACATAAGATACGCAAAACCAAACGCCACAATGGAAGAAGTCATAGCTGCCTCAAAAGCTGCCAATGCTCATGATTTCATCATGGCTCTTCCCGAAGGGTATGAAACCGAGGTCGGTGCCGGAAAACGCTCGCTCTCCGGCGG
>CAKSJC010000043.1 GCA_934462885.1 uncultured Eubacteriales bacterium
AACATATAAAACTGATGTCCTGAACAAACAAAAAAACAATTAACCTTGGCTTTACGAAACAGCTTTATAAAAAATCCCGGGATAATTCGCATCTGCCGTTATCTCCGGGATTTTTTTATTTTTACCGCGCAGTTTTACTTTTTATCAAATATTCTGACTGTGCAAGCGGAATATTCTCCGCTTACACTCACGGAGTTTTCTCCATCCGAAAGATATTCAGTGATATCGAATTCATACGGAGGATAAATAATCCTTGTTTTCCCCGTTCCGTTTACGGAAACATCACACGGAGAGTAAAGATTGTTAAACATAAGGAAAGCGCGTCTGCCCTCTTTTCTAAAGAAATCAAACGTCATTCGGTTTTCCGAAAGAGAGGTTATCGATACAATCTCATATTCATCGTCCGACGCGATCCTCGGAAGAGCGTCTTTATTTATACCTATAATAAGGGCAGAGTTCGGCGCGATATCCGCAGAATACGCGAATCCTCCGTCGCAAAGCGAGGAGTTCTTTGCCTCTGTCGATCCGTTAAAAGGATTAAAAATAAACGCTTCACCAGGAATATCAGTAACAAGCTTTCCCACAATCTTTTCGTCTCCCGTGTTTATCATAACGAAGAAATCGTATCCGCTTTTCGTAAGATGTGTAAATCTGAGGTTACCGTTTTGCTCTCCCTCAAAATAGGAGGTTTTCTTAACATGCTTTTTCAGTGTTCCGATAAAGTCGCTTCCTCTGTGCATTATTCCGCCGGAAGTCACAAACGCGCCTATCTTGCGGACTATCTCGGCATCAAGTCTGAGCCTTCCGTCAATCAGAAGAATGCTATAAGAATATCTGTCTATATTTATCCTGCCGTCGCATACATCCGCCTTTTTCATGAAATCGTCAATTGTCAAATAATTGAACGAATATCCGTTTTCGACAAGATGAGACACCGGACGAATCGGTATATAGTCTTCCGAACACAAAACGGCTGCTTCGGGATTATTTGTTCCGGTTCCGTTCAGCCATGACATACGCTTTATATACGCAGCTGTTTTTTTAGCGTCAGCTCTCATTTCAGCAGTATATGAGTCTTTATTTGACTCCTCTTTTGAATATGAGATGATATCAGGCACTACCGCACTGCACCCGAAAGAGAAAACGGTGTTCAGTGACCGCATCGTGTCAGCGGGAGTATTACCGAATATCGCCGCAGGGCATACCGCAGCAGAACGCGATATTCCCATATGTGACGCACAATCCGCGGCTGACTTTATTCCTGCCATGCTTTCCGTGTATATTTCACTCTTCGCATCAGACGACACACCGAAATACTGCCCCGGAAAGTCAAAATACCTATATAAATGGCTGTCCGATATATCGACGGGATAACCTATATGCAGAACGCCATGCTCACGACACCATTTTGACACACGCTCACCGTAGGATGAGGCTATGCGCCGTCTTACAGCGCAGGCTAATATATGCTGCGCTTCTCGGTACAATTTTTTATTTTCGGTTTCAAAAAGAAGCGCGGCTAAATGAGTAAATTCACCGCCTTCCTCAATAAAGTCCTCGATGAATCCGTAACTCCACGGAATCTCGCGGCGTGCGGCGTCAATTTCAACCGCACATGACGGCGCTTTATCGAAAAATCCCGCAACGGTTTTCCCGAAAAAGCGCGAAAGTTTTGAGTAATACGGCTCAAGAGAAGCGTTTACAAACATTTCGGTTACCGACGGATTCATAAAATCAACAGCACCGCCGTTTTTATATCCCATTACCAGATAGTATCCGCCGTATCCTTGCTCTTCTCCGAGCCTTATATCGGTCATCTTACCGTTTTCAAGCTTAACAAATATCTTAAAGGCTAAGTCCTCGTCATCCGGTACTTTTACAGTCTCAGGGACTGCGTACAGAATTCTCGCCATTGCTCTTTTTTCGCTTGAACCAAGAACAGCTAAAGAACTTTGTTCCATTCTTGCGGCGTCGGCAGAGAAAAATACCGTCATGAATCTTCTCTCAGCCTCTTCAAGCAACCGTTCAAGAAGAGAAAAATAACTATCTGAAAGATATTCGATATCGCATATAAACTTCTTTTCAGGCGATATCACAACAGAATCGATTCCTCTTTTATGAAAATCGTCAAGCTGTCTTATGAGCTCATCTTCCGTAACCTTACAGTCGAGAGACCATATCGGAATAGGCGAATATGTATTCTCTGTTCTTTTCCATATATCACATAAAATATCAAACATTTTTCGTTACCGCATTTTTTCTTTCAACATAAATTTACTTTAATTATAACTCATCATCCCGTATAATTCAAGTGCGCAAAAGATTTATTGCGGTATCAAATAAAAAATCGGAGAGCGCTATGCCCGAGCCATATCCGCTCTCCGATTCTCAATTGTTATATCTTATCTGTCATATAAGAACCCCTGTGCTGAAAAGGACTTCTCTGAAAGCCGCGTATGCTTTTATATATTCTTCGCTGTCTGTCGGTCTGTCTTCGCCTTCCGCTATACATCCACATGAAAACGCCGGCTTTTTTAGCTGCCTTATAAAGAAATCCGTAAGAGTTCCGAAATTGCGATCGTTTTCAAACGCTTTTGAAAGAGTCGTACCGCTCATGCGTGAGATCAGTCTGCCCATTGCCATAGAGCGCGTTGCGGTAAGTCCGCCGGAGGAGCATATTATTCGGCTGTCGTCAACTCCAAAAGACAGCACGGTTTCTATCTCATCAAACATTCGCAGGTAACTGCACAGACATTCACATTCCGGCTCACTTTCAGGTGATAAACCGTCACGCTCTTCCGCTCTCTCGCTCTTTGTAAAGTTATGCCAAAGATCAACTCCTCTGGCGTTATACCCCCAATCCGAGAAATCTTCACCACCGTTTATGCTAAACAGCCTGTCCCCACCCGGTATTCCGTCAACTCCGTTCTTTCTGATAAACGCTCCATCCGGATTCAAAAGCGGAACTATGTGTATGGTTCTGTTTTCATAAAGATACGGCATACTTATATTGTACAGCCTTTTCCCGTTTTCAAGAAACTCCGCGTAATCAAAAATAAATCTCATAAGAACACTCGGTGTTATCACGTCATATCCGCGTATCCCGCCAACATACATAACCCCTTTGTTTGACATAGAATTCCCCGCTGTTATAACAGGTATACTCCTCCCGAGAACGCTTTTTCCTAAGCTTCCGACCTTTACCGTCTTATATCTTTGTACTAGTATTTCAAGAGCTTCACCAAGCTTTTCATATTCAGAAAGTTTTTGATAATTGATCTTTGAAATATCTGCCATATACGTTGTTTCGGTCATATGTATCCTCCCACATTATTATGTTTCATTTAATACGGATAAAATATTTTGAAATCACTGAAGTATTCCTCGTACTTTATGTAAAGTTACACTGCCTAATTATATGAAAAAAGAATTCTCATTATTACTGTTGTTTACAAAAAAAACTGGAAATTCGCGTCGCAAAAATGATATCATATTGTGAAAACGAGCATACCATATCCCTTTTTTCGGAGGATAAAATGAACGAAAAAAATATCAGCACAAAAAATTTCTACATTTTTTTGGCAGCGTTTTTTACCGCTTTGACCGTTATATCACGTTTGTCGTCATATTTTTATTCATTCACTTACACCGATATAACGTTTCCCGATTGGGTTCCGACCGTTTTTCACACCATATCTCTCGTTTCGGTCTGTGCGGAACTCGCTCTCTCCTTTGCCGCAATCTCCTACTCTTCATTTAATCTGCCCTCTCCTCATCCTCTCATAACGTTTATTTTAACATCGGCGTTTTCTCTCGCCGACTCGATGATCAAGCTCCTTATCGACTGTTTGACAAATTCTCTCGATGAATACGGTATGCTTGCGCTTGTCTATATTCTTCTTCAGTTTGCGTACAGGCTTGTTTTGCTAATACTGTCACTTCTTATCTCACGTGCCTTTATACTTAAGAAAAAAAGCACGGAAGCTGAGAAATCGGCAAAATATTCGGAAAAACGCGCCGCTTGTTTTTCCGTACTCCTTCTTTTCGCGACTCAGCTTGCATCAGAAGTATCTTATCTAATCAAATTTCTAAATACTTATTCGAACATAACTTCCGCCGAAACATTATCAATAATAGGTTCTTTTATACGCATAATCACGGTATACGGAATCGCGGCTGTGATCATTTCTCTCTCGTTTATTTCTTTTTTCGGCAAATCGTGTACAAAAAATGAGACATAACTGAAATTTTGATGAAACTCCTTGAAAAAAAGCTTAAACTATGATATCATAAATTTATATTTAATAATTAAAATTCCTTTTTGATTAATTTAATGCCGATTAAGGTCGGCTTTCGGAGATTTAATATGAAAAAAATTATTGCCCTTGCTTCTTCGGCTATTCTGCTTTGCGCTTCGTTTGTTTCATGCGGATCAAATGAAAAAATGCTGACGTATCGCTACAATTACGATCTTTCTGAATATATCGAACTTTCCGACTACAAAGGTATCCCCGCAGAAGCGTACAAAGTAAACGTCACCGATGAAGACATTGACAGACAGGTGCTCGCAACGCGTTCTTATTATTCAAAGCTCCATGATGTTACCGACCGCGGCGCACAGTTTGCCGATACCGTTTACATTGATTATGTAGGTACCATAGACGGAGAAGAATTTGAAGGCGGAAGCGATAACGACTGTGAGTTGACTCTCGGAACCGGAACGTTCTTTGAAGGATTTGAAGAATCCATATTGGGCGTCCGCGCCGGAGAAACGGTTTCAGTTGATCTTACATTCCCCGATCCGTATCTTGAATATCCGACTTTGGCCGGAAAAACCGCTCATTTCGAAATAAAAGTCAACACGGTCTCCGAACAGGAGCTTCCCGAACTTAACGAGGATTTCGTTCGAGGATACTTGGGCTTTGATTCTCTTGACGAATACAAGGAAAACGTAAGAAAAACCATAGAAAATTACCGCGAAAATCTCTCTGCGGAATATGTAAAAACCCAGACATGGGACTACATTCTTGAAAACACGAAAGTTATAAAATATCCGGATGAGGAATACAATTACGCATACTCGTCTTTTGTCGATTATATCAAGGCAAAAGCTGCTTCAAGCGGAGTCACCTATGAGGCATACGTTGAAGTATTCTTTGATATGACCACTGAAGAATTTGAACTCGGCGCAACTGAGCTTGCAGAACAGGGTGTAAAAGAGGACATGATCTGTTATGCGATAGCGCGTTCCGAAAATCTCACCATCGACGACAAGGAATATAAAGAGCGTGCCACTGCCTATGCCAAAGAAAATTTTGACATGGATTTTGAGGAATTTGAAAAAACTTACTCAAAAGAAACAATACTCGAACAACTTATGATTGAAAAAGTCAAGGATTTCGTAGCCGAGAACGCCGATATTACATATGTTGAGGAATAGCAGAAAAACGACGTTATCTTTTATAAAACTAATTTTGATATACCTTGTTAAATAAATATGTTATTAAAAGAAGGACGAACAAAAAATAAACTTCGTCCTTCTTTTATAGCGTTCCCAACTTTTATGCCGTTTTCACAATCCATACTTTTACAGAACATGTTATAATATATTCGCTTTTTGCGGTATGCACATTTATTTAAGTTATTTTCACCTTAAAATAAACTCAAACCTATCAGCATAAACGTTTGAAATAAGCCTTCGAACGTCATTTTTCGCCGAAAGCGCTCGCATATATCTCCGACATTTCTTCTCTTGATATAACATACGGACTGTTTTTATAATTTCCGGCGCCGGCTACCCTGTCAATGAGTTTTTCGCGCTCTTGTTTATCTATCGAAAGATTTACGCCGCTCTTTTCCGGAATCATTTCCGCCATTTTTGAAGGTTCGACGCCGATATAATCTGCGATCTTCTTTATTCTGTGCTCCCCCTCCGGAGTTTTCATGTTATAATTTATAAACTCTCCTTCAAATATAGCGCAAGCTCTTCCGTGCGGAACGCCGCGCGTAAGCGTGATGCTGTATCCGAGAGGATGCGGGAAGCCGGTTCCGGTATAATCTATCGCAATCCCTGCGGCACACGCGGCATACATAAGCCTCTCTCTTTGCTTTGCCGTGAATCCTCCCACATCGCGATCGCCTTCTGAATCCGCTCCGCGGAAAATAACGTCCCAAACCTCGCGCGCGGCATAAAGAGCAGCTTCTTCCGATTTTTCCGTTGATTTCGGAGACAAATACGACTCAAGCGCATGCGCAAGGGCGTCAAGCGCGGTCGAAATCGTATAGTTTTCCGAAAGAGTCTTTGTAAACTTCGGGCAAACAAACGAATACTTTGCATAAGAACTCGGAGATTTATACGTCTTTTTACGTTCTCCTCCGTCAATCGTGAGTACGGAATAACGGCACGCCTCGCTCCCGGTTCCCGCTGTGGTAGGTATCTCTATTACGGGCAGACTTTCATTTATGCGCAGCGTGTCATCATAAATATCCATTACTCCGCACATGGGATTTGCAGCATAAGCCGCTACTGCTTTTGCCGAGTCAAGAGCCGAGCCTCCGCCTATTCCTATAACAAAATCGCATAGTTCCCGCCTTGCTGTTTCTCCGGCTTCATGGCACAGTGAAGCCGGAGGATTTTCCGGTATTCGCGCAAAACGCACGTATGTGCATCCTGCTTTCAAGAGAGCCAAGCGCACCGCTTCAAAAGCCCCCGACTTATCAGCCGAATGCTTTCCGGACACGATAATAGCTCGTTTCCCGCATTTTGAGAATAACTCGCAGTTTTCTTCTATCGCATTGTTTCCGCAAATTATTTTAACAGGTTTATGAGTCGAAAAATCCATATTTCCCTCCGCTTTTGTTTTATTTTTTAGTTTGACATATCAGATTTATCTTAAACAACACATGTTCCGCCAATACTTATGAAGTATAGAGTTTCGCGCTTTCCGTATATATCTTCGCTATTTTATCAAGAACATTCATATGCGAAAAGCTTTTATGATAAACTATATTTGTCTCACGAAGCATACTAAGGTTTTCTATGGGCAGAACTGCTATCTTATTTTTCTTCAACTCATCCATGCATGCGCTTTTTGCGAGAATTGATACGCCGAATTCCTTTCGCACAAGATCCTTTATCGTAGCTATGTTATCAACTTCAATCGAAACATTAAAATTATCTATCGATTCACCGATACTGTTTAACGTTGCTTCAAACAGTGTTCGCGTCGCAGACGACGGAAGTCGGAGTATCAGATTTTCTTTTTTAAGCTCCGAGAGAGTTATCATCGATTTTCCAGACAACTTGCTGTTTACCGGAACCACGCATACAAGATAGTCAGTGTCAAGCATAAGCGATGAAAAATTACGATTGTTCACTTTTCCCTCTACTATTGCCATATCTATCTCATAATTTTCAAGCTTATCATAAAGATTATTTATTGTATCCGTGATAATCGTTATGGTTATGTTATCATTTAAACTGCTGAACTTTGCCAAAGATTCAATGATCAGGTTACTTTCAGCGGTATGCGTTACCCCTATTCTGATGCACGATACGTTCTTTTTTGAGTCTTCTATTTCCTTTATCATATTATCATGCATAGACGTAAATCTCTTCGCATATTTAACAGCTATCTTCCCTTCTTTCGTTAAAATGAGCTCTCCTTTCTTTCTCACAAACAAAGTACAGCCGAATTCTTCTTCAAGCTGCATTATGTGATGACTTACTGCCGGCTGAGTAAGAGAAAGTATTTCCGCCGCTTTTGTAAAGTTTTTCACTTCCGAAACGCATAAAAGCGTTTTGGCTTTTTGATCAAGCATACGTCCTCCATAAAAAATATTTATAGCTATCTAAATAATAATAATTTGACTTTATAGTATAAAAAGTATATCATATATATAGAAAATCATCAAGTGGGATATCGAAAACAGGAAATAAAAAAATCATAAGCCAAAAATTCATGTAATACTATACCACACGTAATATTTACATAATTTTTTAGTTGTAATGCGATTTTTCGCTCGTTTGAAGGGCGCTTTTATTTTTTATACGCATCAGACGGTTATCCGATGTCAGACACGGCTTTTTCCTTACTTAATCTTTCAGCATTATGCGGCTTCCTTAAAATGAAGCTGCAAAAGGAGTAAATTCAAGATCATGTTAAATAACATTTATGAATCCCTTGAGACGACTTCATCCGTCGCGCCGATAATTATAAGCATCTCAATAATGCTTCTCTGCGGTTTTGCGATGACGAGGCTTACAAAACTTCTCAGACTCCCGAATGTAACAGCATACATAATCACCGGTATCATTATCGGTCCTTTCTGCCTGAATCTTGTTTCAGACAAGGTAATTTCGGGTATGAGTTTTATTCCCGATATCGCGCTCGCTTTTATCGCGTTCAGTACAGGAGAATTCTTCAGACTGGATACTCTGAAAAAAAACGGTATGAAAGTAGTTGTCATAACCGTTTTTGAAGCTCTTATCGCCTCGGTTTTTGTCTTTGTCGTTACGTATTATCTTCTCGGTCTCAATCTCGCGCTCTCAATCGTACTCGCTGCCCTCGCAAGCGCAACCGCACCGGCGTCAACCATGATGACAATCCGTCAAACCGGAGCAAAAGGCGACTTTGTAAATACGCTTCTGCAGGTTGTCGCGCTTGACGACGTCGTTAGCCTTATCGCATACAGTATTGCAATATCCGTCGCTCTTTCGTACGGAGGAAAAGGCACAAACGTTTCAACTATTATCAAACCGATAATTCTCAACTTACTTGTTCTTGTATTGGGAGGTCTGTTCGGCTTCCTCTTAAAGCTTCTTATCCCCAAAAAACGTTCCACCGATAACCGACTCATAATCGTAATATCAATTCTTTTCACGTTCTGCGGTATATGCGCGATATTCGACGTATCTTCTCTTCTCGGATGTATGTCGATGAGCACAGTGTATATAAATCTCACGGACGATGACAAACTATTCAAACAGCTCAACTATTTCAGTCCCCCGATACTTCTTCTCTTCTTCGTGCGTTCCGGTATCTGCTTTGACTTAAGTGCTCTTGTTTCTAAATCATCGGTAGGCTCAACTTCCCTTCTCGTTATCGGAATTGCTTACTTCATTTCAAGATTAATCGGTAAATACATCGGCGCATTCCTCGGATGCGCCATCGCAAAGAAAACAAAAACCGTCAGAAACTACCTCGGTCTTGCGCTTGTACCACAAGCCGGAGTGGCAATCGGTCTTGCAGCGCTCGGTGCGAGAACACTCGGCGGCGAGAGCGGAAACGCACTTAACACCATAATTTTGGCATCAAGCGTTCTTTATGAGCTTATCGGTCCCGCTTGCGCAAAATTGTCTCTGTATCTTTCAAAATCCTACACAAACAAACTCGAAGATCTCGCTCCCGTCGAAGTTATCGGGGAAAACGGCATTCCAAAATCAAATGTCGAAATTCTCATTGAACGTATTCAGAAGATACAAACCGAGCTTCCCAAGCACGTTGACTCTTTGACGGCAGACGAACGCGCGTTCACGGAAGCCGCTGAGGAACAGTACAAAGCGGCGGAAGCATTCCACAGACGCGGCTTCGTATCGCGTAAATGAAAACACAAGTAAAGCTTATGAATTTAATTTAGACATAAGGAGTATAAGAATATGCCGCTTAACATTACTGACCCCATAGCCTCCCTACTCGGCACTTGGTCATATGAATTTGGAGCTTCTGCCATTATATTCAAGGTTGCCGTATCAATAGTTTTCGCCGCAATTATAGGATGCGAACGCGCAAGCAAACGCCATGCGGCAGGACTTCGTACATTTATACTTGTTTCTCTTGCTTCAACTATAGCAATGCTCACAGACGTTTATCTTATATCGGAACTCGGAGTTCAATTTGCAATGATTTCCGCGGCTACAGTTATTGGAATTGCTATAATCAGCAGCAATTCGATATTATTCAGCTCAAAAAACCAGATCAAGGGGCTTACCACTTCCGTAGGGCTTTGGGCTTGCGGAATCATGGGACTAACCATAGGCGCCGGATTTTACACGATCTCGCTCATCAGTTTCTTTGCGCTTATCTGCGGTCTTTCGCTCTTTCCGAAATTTGAAGCTTACCTTAAAGACAAATCAAATCACTTCGAGATACACCTTGAGCTTAACAACATAAACAATCTTCAGGACTTCACAACGACTATACGTCGTCTCGGTCTGAGAATAGACGATATCGAGTCTAATCCGGCGTACCTAAATTCCGGACTCAGCGTTTATTCGGTTTCACTGACAATTTCAAGTCCTGAGTTGAAACGTTACAAAAAGCACATTGAGATAATAGAGGCTCTTAGTTCACTCGATTACGTATATTACATTGAAGAAATGAAATAAGCTAACGCTTCCGCATCATATTGAGGCGGAAGCGTTTTATTATAGTCAAATTTCACAAATCGAAACATACATAAAAAATAATTCTGCAACATTTCACATTTTTTTGATATAATTCATTGACTGTTTTGATCTGAAATGATATAATGTAAACAATATGATAA
>CAKSJC010000044.1 GCA_934462885.1 uncultured Eubacteriales bacterium
GAGAAGCTTTCGGCAGGAAAGCTTCTCTGCTTGTTTTTTTAGGATGAAAATATAAACGGCGTGATGAAACGGGCGTGTCTGTGTCGATGGTTATTCCTCTTCAAACGCATCCTTGCCCAGTCCGCAAGTAGGACATACCCAATCTTCCGGAATATTTTCAAATGGAGTTCCGGGAGCAATGCCGCTGTCGGGATCTCCGATTTCGGGATCATACACATATCCGCATGGGCAAACATATTTCTTCATTTTTTCACATCCTTTTTCGTGTTACTTACTCATTATTTCAGAGATGACCTTCATTATTTTATCGTGACATCCGCCGCACCCCGTTGAGCAGTGAGTGATTTTTTGCACATCCTCAAAGGCTTTTTCAACGTTTTCAAACTTATCTTCTTTATAAAGCGCGTTCTCAACGTCGGCATACGACACTTTTTTACATTTGCAGATTGTATAATTTTCCATAATTATTTGCCGAAGTATCTGTCGAGAAGACCTTTGAAAGCTCTGCCGTGACGGGCTTCGTCTTTTGCCATTTCGTGAACTGTGTCGTGGATAGCGTCGAGGTTGTTAGCCTTAGCGAGTTTTGCAAGCTCAAATTTGCCTGCTGTCGCGCCGTTTTCGGCTGCAACGCGGAGTTCAAGGTTTTTCTTTGTTGAAGGAGTTACGACTTCGCCGAGCATTTCTGCGAATTTGGAAGCGTGTTCAGCCTCTTCGTAAGCGGCTTTTTCCCAGTAAAGTCCGATTTCGGGATAACCTTCACGGAACGCAACTCTTGCCATTGCGAGATACATACCGACTTCGGTGCATTCGCCGTTGAAGTTAGCGCGAAGTCCTTCTATGATCTCTTCCGGAACGTCTTTTGTTATGCCGACTTCATGTTCGGTCGCCCATGTGAGGTTTTCATCTTCTATTACTTCGACAAACTTTTCACCGGGAGCCTTGCAGAGAGGGCATTTTTCGGGACGTGTTTCGCTCATTACGATTTCACCGCATACTGTGCATTTCCATTTTTTCATTTTCTTTATCTCCTTTATATTGTATTGTAGATTACTGTATTGTAGTTTTTGCTTTTTTTTGTTCTTTTGATTCACATTCGGCGCAAATGCCGGTAAATTCTACGGATGCGCCTTCGATTTTCAGATCGGTTGGATCTGCGATACCTGATTTTATGTCAAAATCCTTTGACATCCAGACGTCCGAAACCTTTCCGCAGATTCTGCATACTCCGTGATAATGAGATTTGACCGTGACGTCGTATATATCTTCGGCGCCGTTCATTGGGATACGCAGGAGAAGTCCGTCTTCCGCCATGTCGGCGAGAACACGAAAGACCGTGGCGCGTCCGATAGTCGGATTTTTAATGCTTACCTTACGATATACAGCTCCTGCCGACTGATGACTTCCCATATCGCGGAGAGTTTTTAATATAATGCGTTTTTGTACGGTGCTCCGTCTTTGTTTTTTCATTGCAACGTTATCCATACCGTACGTGCTCCTCGGTTGTTATTGAGACTAAATATCATTTAGCTTGATTTAATTATACCATAAACTATTCAAATGTCAAGAGCTTTTTTTATTTTTATAAAAAATTTTTTCGGGAGAATAGGGCGGAAAAGTAAGATTTTTTCTTTTTTGTCTTGACAAACGGGGAAATATGCGGTAAAATATGCACAAAGCAATGATGAAGAGAATAGTTGAAATATCGTCAAAAGAGAATGCGGACGGCGTTTGCCGTGGTGAGAGCCGCAGACGTAAAACAATTTATTGTAGCTTCTAAGCTGAAAGAAAGAAAACGATGGAATTCATCGCGAGTAGAATCTTTCCGACGCTGCCGCGTAAGGGCATAAGGCTTGTTTGAGCCGGAGGGGCGTTTTTTGTTAAAAACGCAATTTGAGTGGTACCGCGGACTTATTTGTTCGTCTCAAAGGATTTAACTTTGGGACGATTTTTTATTTGTCCCGAAAAAACGGAGGTATCGTTTATTATGAGAACCGAACTTACAGGACTTGAATTCAAAATAGGAGAAATGGCTTCCAGAATCGCTGAACTTCGTGAGATTGAGGGATATTCCGTGGAGGAAATGGCTCATTTAACGGATACGACTCCCGCCGAATACGAAGAATGTGAAGCGGGACATTCGAATTTGACGTTTGCGTTTATTTACAGATGCGCACTTGCGTTTAACGTTGACGTTACCGATATTATCGAGGGAAAAAGCCCTACTCTTGCAGGGTATACCGTGACGAGAAGCGGAGAAGGTCAAAAAATCGAGCAGGCGCACGGACTGACTTATTATAATCTTGCACCGTCGTTCAAAAACAGGATATCGGAACCTCTTTTCGTCATAGCGGAGCATGACCCCGAGAAGGAAAGACGTGATATTGAGCTTACGACTCACGAGGGTCAGGAGTGCGATATCGTAATTAAAGGAACCCTTAAAGTAAGAGTCGGAGAACACAGCGAGATACTGCATGAGGGGGACAGCATATATTACGACAGTTCGACTCCGCACGGCATGGTAGCGATCGGCGGAGAATGCCTCTTTTACGCAATAGTTCTGACTCCGAACGCCGACCAGAGTATATATCACGGCGAGAAAAAGGTCAGAACGGAAGCTCCTGCGGAACAGACGGGCACGGAGCGTATATATAAGAGATTCATTAAAACAGAAAAAGATGAAAACGGAACTCCCGTAAAGATTACATTCAATAATGAAGAAAAATTCAATTTCGCGTTTGATATAGTAGACGCTCTTGGCACGGAAAAACCCGACAAGAGAGCGATGGTCTACGTAGCAAGCGACGGTGTCAGCGAAAAAACGTTCACGTTCAAGGATATGAAGAGAGCGTCGGCTCAGTGCGCGAACTACTTTAAGTCTCTCGGAATAAAAAAGGGAGATCGCGTAATGCTCGTATTAAGACGGCATTACCAGTTCTGGTTTGCGATGCTTGGGTTAAATAAGCTCGGAGCTGTTGCGATACCCGCGACGAATCAGCTTTTGTCTCATGACTTTGAGTACCGCTTCAAAAAGGCGGGAGTTTCCGCGATCATTTGCACTGCAACGGGGGATACTGCGCATCAGGCCGAAATAGCTATGGAAAACTGCGATTTCCCGATTACAAAGATTATAGTAAACGGTGAGAGAGACGGTTGGCGGAATTTCAACTCCGAATATGATCTTTTCAGCGGAAAGTTCGAAAGAACGGAGGATTCTCCCTGCGGAGACGATCCGCTTCTCATGTTCTTCACATCGGGTACAACCGGATACCCGAAGATTGCCATGCACAATCACAAATACGCGCTCGGGCATTTCCATACCGCAAAATACTGGCACTGCGTTGATTCTTCGGATACGGGACTTCACTTTACAATATCCGATACCGGATGGGCAAAATCCATGTGGGGTAAGCTTTACGGTCAGTGGCTCTGCGAAGCCGCGACATTCGTGTACGATTTCGATCGTTTCGACGCCGCGCATATACTTCCGATGTTCAAGAAGTACGGGATAACTACGTTCTGCGCACCTCCGACAATGTACCGTATGCTCATAAAAGAGGATCTGTCAAAGTACGATTTCTCGTCTTTGAAACATGCGACAACCGCCGGAGAAGCGCTTAACCCTGAGGTTTACAGACGCTTTGAGGAGGTAACGGGGCTTTCTATCATGGAAGGCTTCGGACAGAGCGAGACGACCTGCATGATAGGAAACTTAGTGGGCGCGCCGCATAAGCTCGGTTCAATGGGCAAACCGTGTCCGATATACGACGTTCACTTGATCGGCACAGACGGAAACGAAACGAAAGACGGCGAGACGGGCGAAATAGTAATAAAGACCGATGAAAAAGTTCCGTGCGGACTCTTTATGGGATATTACAGAGACGAAGAAAAAACGGCTGAAGTTTGGCACGACGGATATTATCATACCGGAGACCTTGCATGGCGCGATGAGGACGGTTTCTTATGGTACGTAGGCAGAAAAGATGACGTTATCAAGTCGTCGGGCTACCGCATCGGACCGTTTGAGATAGAAAATGTTATTATGGAGCTTCCGTATGTCGTAGAATGCGGCGTTTCTGCCGTTCCCGACGAAATAAGAGGACAGATAGTCAAAGCTTCGATAGTTCTCACCCGCGGAACCGATGGAAGCGAAGAACTCAAAAAGGAAATACAGGATTACGTCAAAAAGAACACCGCACCGTATAAATATCCGAGAATAGTGGAGTTCAAGAAAGAACTTCCGAAAACTGTAAGCGGCAAAATAATAAGAAGTAAGCTATAAATATGAAAAGTCAGCGGTAAATTGGCAAAAAATGTATAGCAAACTTACCTGTTTATGTTGACAAAAAGACAAAAATCATGTATAATCAAACTAAAGTTTACAGACATTTTTTATGAAAGAGGTATAAAAATGAAACGATTTACCGCGCTTGCTCTTGTTCTCATGATGTGTGCTTCATTTGTGCTCACTTCATGCGGCGGAGATAAAAACGTGGACGACGCCAATAAAGGTAACGATTCTTCCGTACAGAATAACGGCGAGGAAGATATTTTCGCGCAGTACAGAAACATCAACTTAAAAGGACGTACAGTTAAAATATCCGTAAGTGAAAACATATCGGAACACGGAGAGGGAATGCCTTCGTCGTACCTGTATATAGCAGGTCCGGATGAAGACTCTCCCGAAAGAGTTCAGTCTAACGTGTATCACAGAAATCTTGAAGTGGCACAGATGCTCAACTGCAAGCTTGAGCATATACCGGTAGATTTGTCATATGACAGCGTTGCTTCTTACGTAGAAAGTATGGTAAACTCAAACGATACGTCGATAAGCTACTATATAAACGACCAGTACGGTTTCTTGAATCTTGCGCAGAAGGGAATGCTTCTCGACCTTCAGGATACGCTCAATTTCGACGAATACTACTTTGATTTTGACGGAGACGAATATTACGGCGAGTACATGAAAGGCATGATGGTTGGCGACCGCAGATATATCGTTACGGGCGACTACTTTATAGATACGCTGCGCGCTTGTCATGTTCTTTATTTCAACAAAAATATCTATACGGATAAATTCGGCAGCGTTGAAAATCTGTACAATATGGTGCTTGACGACAAATGGACTCTTGATGAGTTCAATTCGATAGTAACTCAGGCTTACACGGACGCGGACGGCGACGGACTCAAGACCGAAGGAGATATTTACGGACTTACCGGACATACTCTTGCTTGGAAAGAACCGTTCATCACGTTCTATTACAGCACAGACGCACAGCTTATTGACTATGATGCGGATAACATACCGTATATAAACAAAGACAGGCTGCTAAGACTCAGTACGGTTGCCGAAAAGCTCATACCGCTTGACAAGTCGGTCGGTATGTGGCAGACGGATGTAGTTGAAGATACCGTAAGCAAATTCATAAACGGCGGAACGCTGTTTACAATGTATCAAAAGATAGGCGATATCGAAAAAGGACAGATGAGAGATTTCGACGGTATGGGACTTGTTCCGTATCCGAAACTTGACGAGAGTCAGACAAAGTACCTCACGCTTGTTCACGATACTGCCGAAGTGGGTGCGATTCCGACAATAATTACAGGAGAGAACGCGTCGGTAGCGTCTGCGGTTATTCAGGTAATGAGCGTACATTCTCATAAGTATCTGCTGAACGACTACTATGAGACCGCGCTTAAATCGAGATACGTACAGGATCCGTATTCAGCAAAGATGCTTGATATCGTTGTAGACGGAATTTATGCTCCGTTTGACCTTGCGTATGAGCTTGTTGTAGGATTCGGACCTGTCAATGCCTCTATCGCAAGAGGAAACGACGTTACACAATCCTCTTTTAAGTCGAACGAAAAGAGAGCGAACAAAATGCTTAACGATATAGTAGAGGCATACATAGGATAATCACATAAAACGAAAGCCCGAACATAAAGCATAAAACATAATGAAAACCGCGGAAAACTTTTAATAAAGTTTTTCGCGGTTTTTGGCGTTATTGTCAGTCTCCGAAATTGACGCCGTACTGAACGTTCTTTCCGTCGGGGGCTGTAACGGTAAAGTAGAGCACGTCGCCCGACGAGTTCATTTTTATGCTTTCAAGCTTCTTTGAGTAAGCGGTTTCGATAGTTCCGTCCTTGTATACAAAAATAAGACGGTAGTCGCCGCTTCCGGCTGAAAGGAGACCGCGGCCGTATACAATGTAGCAGCGCGCACACTCTTTTTCAAAAATCACTTCGGAAGCGTTAGCCTTTACGTTTGATATAGAAGTTTTGTATGCCTCCGGGTTTTCCGTGGCGGAGTGACCGTCGGAAGCATCGGATTTTGTTTCTTCAGGCTTTGCGGCGGGCAGGGCTTTCAGTCCGTACTCGGCGAGAATATCTTCCGAAAGCTTGCCGCAGATAAAGTCGACCGACGTGATCTCAGACACGTCGATGTTTTTTGCGAAGTAGAACGCATAAGTGGTGTATCCGTCGTGATCCGCATACCATATTTCGGATATCTGAACAGAGCTTTCGTTTATCGAGAGCCTGAAAAGATCGTTTGCGGCGGAAACAACGTCGTCCTTTTTGTTTATCTCTTTTCCGTTGAAGCCGAGAGCGGCGTCGTTGAGCCATCCTCTTACTATACCGAGAGCCTCAAATCCGGAGTTTGCGTAAAGCTTAAAGGATATGTTGTCCCCTTCGATAACGAGATCGTTTATAAGATCAATCGAAAAAGATGCGTTCTCCTTTGCTTTGCCGTCGGAAACGGCAAAGGATGCCGCGATTCCCGTAATTCCCGTGAACGATTTTTTCTCCATATCTCCGGTATAGATTTTGAGAGATCCGTTTTCCGCGGCGGGATTGCCTGACGGAGAGTCTGTTTTGCCGTCCTGCTTTGTTTCCGATGAGCCTGCCGGTTTTTTTGAAGGATTACTCAGATCGACTCTGTATTCCGCGTCGATAACGCGCATGGCGATAGCGGATATGTCGCTTCTTTTAACCGAAGAGTTCGGGTTTGTTTTTCCGTCGGAGTCTCCGACCATAATACCGAGCTTGTACAAATATAGAATGGCTCCCGCATACCACTCGTCCCCTTTGATATCGGGGATTGACGAAGCGTCGGCTTTATTGACTTCGGTAACATCCGCTTTTCCTAAGGAATCGGCTGCGCGAAGCGCTCTCTGAAAAAGTACCGCAACCTGCGCTCTGGAGGCTTCCGCATTGTAGTTTCCGTAATCCTCGGTAACAATGCCGACTTTTACCGCAAAGTTGACATAGGCGCTGTACCAGTTTATATTCATTGAAGGCAGATCGGTGGTTTTACCGTCGCAGAGGAGCTGATAACAGCTTACCGCGAGCTTTACCGACTCGGCTATCGTGAGGTTTCCCGATGGGGAGAACGTCGTGTCGCTCTTTCCGTCGATAAGACCTATAGAATACGCCTGCGCAACATCGTCGTAGTACCACGAGTCTTTTGAAACGTCCGTAAACGAGTCGTTATAGGTTCGCACTTCGGAATAAGCCGCCGCATATGCGGGAAGAGAGGCAAACAAAGATGCTGCCGAAATAAGAGAGAGAATTTTTTTGTAAGATTTTTTCATAATTTATCGCTTCTTTTCTTTCATCCTATTTTTGTTCCGATAAATCTTGTTCCTACTTTTTCACCGTCGAGTATGCTATATAGGATTTTAGCGTTTTGTCCGTTTGCGATAATCATATCGGCGCCGGAATCCATCATCATGCGCGCGGCGATGAGTTTGGTTTGCATACCGCCCGTTCCAAGGGACGTGCCGCTTCCGCCGGCGCAGGCAAGTATCTCGGGCGTAAGCTCACGCGCTTCGGATATGATCGTTGCCGTGGGATCGAGATGCGGATTTGCGGTGTAAAGTCCGTCGATGTCGGAAAGAAGTATGAGCAGTTCTGCGTGCAGATGAGTCGCGACAATCGCGGCAAGAGTGTCGTTATCTCCGATTTTTATTTCATCCGTTGAAATAGTGTCGTTTTCGTTAATTATAGGAAGCGCGTCAAGTTCAAGAAGACGCTCCGTTGTGATTATGAAGTTTTGGCATCTTGCTTCGTCGCGTACGTCGCTTCCGGCGAGAAGTATCTGAGCTACGGTGTGGTTATATTCCGAGAAGAGTTTGTCATAGGTGTACATAAGCTCGCACTGTCCGACTGAAGCGGCAGCCTGTTTTTCGGGAAGAGTCTTCGGGCGTTCGTTTAAGTGAAGTTTTCCCATACCCATGATGATAGCGCCGGAAGAAACGAGAATAACTTGATTTCCCGCATTTTTAACGTCTGAAATTACCTTGCAAAGCTCTTCCATGTGACGTATGTTTGGATGTCCTGTTTTGTGAGCAAGGGTGGAAGTGCCTACTTTGATTAAGATTCTCATTGGTGTCTCACTTTTGCTTTTTCGAAAATGTACTTTCACAAGTACATTATACATAAATTATTCGGATAATGCAATAATAAAATGTAAAAAAGGGGAGCGCTGTATTTGACTCTTATGAAATAACACTTGATTTTTGGTTATTTTTGTATTACAATAAGGAGTATGAAAAAAGAATCAAAAAGCGAAAGGAAATAAATTTTATGGCACAGAAATTCAGAAAAATCGGCGTTCTTACTTCCGGCGGAGACGCACCCGGAATGAACGCTGCTGTAAGAGCGGTAACAAGAGCAGCTACCGCGCAGGGAGTTGAAGTTATGGGTATCCTCGGAGGATACCGCGGAATGATTCATGACGAAATGATCGAGCTTACAAACCGCGAGGTGTCAAATAAAATAAAGCTTTCGGGAACGTTTATTTATTCCGACCGCTGTCTTGAATTCAAGGAAGAAGCCGGTATGCAGAAAGCTATCGCAACCTTAAAGAAGCACGAGATTGACGGTGTTGTCGCGATAGGAGGAGACGGCACATTCCGCGGAGCTACCGATCTTTCCGTACGCGGCATACCCACTATCGGAATTCCCGGCTCTATCGATAACGATATTACGGCTTCCGACAATACGATCGGATTTAATACAGCTATGCAGTCGGTCGTATACGATGTTGATAAGCTTCAGGATACCTGCGAATCACACGCGAGATGCAGCGTGGTTGAAGTTATGGGAAGAGGAGCGGGAGATATAGCGCTCAATACCGCAATCGCAGTCGGCGCCGTTGCCGCAGTTATTCCAGAGGCTCCGTTTGATGAAGAAGCGTGCATAAACAAGATAATAAGACTTCGCAGAGAGGGAAAAAGATCGTTTCTTATCATTGTTTCGGAAGCATTCCCCGAAATCGGAGAAGCTCTTACAAAGAAGATCACAGCCGTGACAAAAGAGCTTGCCGAAAAAGAAGGAAACGACAGACTTTGGGTTGAAGCAAAATTCTGCCGTATGGCGCATATCGTGCGCGGCGGAACGCCTACGATTTCCGACAGACTTCTTGCGACAAAGATGGGAGTTCGTGCAGTTGACGAGCTTCTTCGCGGAAACTCTGATATCATAATCGTTGAGAGGGCAGGCGAGATCACGACTTGCGATATTCGTTGGTCACAGGTACTTGACCGTATGTATAAGGGAACGCTTAAACCCGGAATGACAGACTCATTCAGCGAGGAAGAGCTTGATAAGATGAAGAAATTTATCGAAGAAAAGAAAGAAATATTCAAAACAACGTATGCAATGCTGAACGAACTTGCAAACTGACAGACAGGGGGATTTTTTTGAAAAAATCCCCCATCTTCTTACATCGGAGAAGTTCGGACGAAAAATTTCCGATTTTCTTGTTTCCGAGAGGCAGAAACGATCGCTTAAAAACAAATATACCGTTATTTATAAAATGTAACAACTTTGGCAATAATTTGTGTATCCGCTTGAAAAAATTTTTCAGAGTATATATAATTATAGTGTCGCGCTGTGTCGGCGCGATTATATATCGGAAAAGCAGGACGAACGGGAGCGGAGCGTCATGAAAAAGAACGGTTTTACGGAAGCGATGAGAACATTCGCCGAAACGGGCGGAATAATCGGCTTCGGAATAAGTGTTCTGACTCCGCTGCTTGCTTGTGTTTTTTTTGCTGTTTGGCTTTATGAGAAAAAAGGAGTCGGCGAATGGGTGATAATCGTCGGCTTAGTTGTCGGACTTATAAGTTCCGCCTGCGGGTTTTATCGCAGCCTGAAAGCGTATACGGATGACGAGAAAAAGGCGGAAGAAAAGAAAATGACGGAATTTGAGGAAGCAAACAAAAGACCACGCAGCGGAAAGGGAGACGGAACATGAAATTTGAGCCTGAAGTAAAAAAAAATATACGAATGATGTTTATCGGAGATCTATGCTGCTCTCTCATTGCGGTGATCGGCTTTGTGATCTTCGGTAAATTCGACTATACTGTTGCTGTGGGAGCGGCAGTCGGTTTTTTACTTTCATTTTTTAACTTCCTCGGAATGGCGTGCGGGGTGGAAAAAGCGCTTGAAAATAATGATGAGGATAAAGCGAAGATGAAGCTCCGTTCATCATATATAACCAGA
>CAKSJC010000045.1 GCA_934462885.1 uncultured Eubacteriales bacterium
ACCCCCGCACCCCCAAAAACTTTCATAAGAAAGTTTTTGATGTGCTCCCTTGAATCTTTTGTGTAACTTTAATTTGAAGTAATACTTAGTGCGCAGCCGTTTGATCTCTCTAAGTAGGCAAGCTGAGTATCTGCTGTAATCTAAACTGAACCATACCCGTCCGCAATACACCAATGCTTTCCCAGTCTGAAAGTTCTTTGGTTCTTTCTTCCAAGAAAGAACCGCGTCTCCGTATCCCCCGCGTCTCCTTTATGAGTGACACTTATTTTTTCTTTATACGCACAGAGGTAAATATGCCTGACATTATCAAAATTTCCGCGCTTCTGCGGGAGCTTTATCCCGACGCATTATGTTCGCTTGAATACGGCGGAGATCCGTGGCGGCTTCTCGCGGCGGCTCGTTTATCGGCTCAATGCACGGACGAAAGGGTAAACATTGTGTGCGTTCCGTTATTCCGAAAATATCCCGACGTATACGCCATGGCGGAAGCCAAGCTTTCGGAAGTAGAGGGAATCATACGGCCGTGCGGGCTGTATCACACGAAAGCCGAAAGCCTTATAAAAGCAGCGCAAATGATCGTATCCGATTTCGGCGGACGTGTTCCCGACACGATGGAGGAACTTCTTTCTCTCCCCGGAGTCGGGCGAAAGATAGCTAATCTCGTTCTGGGCGACGTATACGGGAAGCCGGGGATAGTCGCGGACACGCACTGTATCAGGATAAACGGACGTTTCGGCTTTTATCCCGAAGAAAACCGCGATCCGCTCAAGACGGAGAAGATACTTTCGGAGATAGTTCCCAAGCCCGAACAGGCGGACTACTGCCACAGAATGGTTTTGTTCGGCAGAGAATACTGCACAGCGCGCTCGCCGCGCTGCGGCGAATGTCCGCTCCGCGATGAATGCGCCAAGGGAAGGCGGGAAAAAATAAAATAAAACGCGCGGCGCGGCAGATCGTTTTTTCGCAAAGATCAAAATTTTTACGCTTCGCGCTATGCCGCAATCCCCTTCACGGGAGAATATACAACACATACAAAAAAATCAGGACAGATTATGCAGAGTAATGAAAATTTAAGTAAATTTTATATAAAAAACACCGCGGGAACGTTTTATCTTCCCTCTCCTGTCGAATTTGTCATAGACCGTCTTGAAAGAGCGGGTTACTCGGCTTACGCCGTGGGCGGATGCGTGCGCGACCACCTTATGGGACGCGTTCCGGGAGACTACGATGTAACGACTTCCGCACGCCCCGACGAAATGCTCTCCGTTTTTTCGGACTGCCGCGTGGTCGAAACGGGACTAAAGCACGGAACGATCACCGTAGTGCGCGAAGGAATGAACATCGAAATTACCGCATACCGCGTCGACGGAAAGTACACCGACGGCCGTCATCCCGAATCCGTGGAATTCACCGACTCTATTCTCGAAGATATCTCGCGGCGTGACTTCACGGTGAACGCTATGGCATACAGCCCAGAGTACGGTATACTTGACGCAAAGGGAGGCGGACGCGACTTAAAAAAGAAAAACATCCGCTGCGTCGGACGCGCCGTTTCGCGTTTCCGCGAAGACGGACTGCGTATTTTACGCGCGCTCCGCTTTTCATCAACTCTCGACTTTTCTCCCGACAACTCGTGCGACCGCGCGATACGAAAAAATCCCGAACTTCTCGATCCGATCTCCAGAGAACGAATATACGCGGAGCTTACAAAGCTCCTTTGCGGTCCGGGAGCGGCTCGAATCATGTTCGCGTATCCCGATATCATTTCTCATGTGCTTCCCGAGCTCTCCCCCGCCGACGTCCGTATGGCGGCATGGGCGATCGAACGCGAATCCGCTATACGCGAAAAACTCGCGCTAAACGGCAAGCCCGATCCCGCTCTGCGGTACGCGGTATTGTTCTCGTGGATCGGTTTTGAGGCGTCACAGCGCGCGATAGCGTCGCTCAAGCCGTCGCGCGAAGAAGCGCGCCGCATAAAAGAATACCTGCGCCGCAAAGACGACAAGCCGGAGTGTTCTCTCCCTCTTTTCGGCGTAACAAAAAACGAATACTATGTTAAAAAGCTCTCGTCCGGCTCGGACGACGATTTTTCCGAAAAATTCCCGATATTTATGTATGCGATACGCAGAGTCAACGAAGACGGCGCGCGCACACTTCTTGATATCGCCCGAAAACTGAAAGAAACGAACGCCGCGGTCACGATATCAAATCTCGCGACAGACGGACGCGACGCCGCGCTCGCGGGTTTCTTCGGCGCTGAAATCGGGCGTGCGCTCGACTCTCTCCTCGACGGCGTTATGCGCGGAGAATTTAATAATGAACGTGAAGAGCTCTTATCCGCTCTGAAAAATATGAAGAATACCGATTCAAAAAGAGGTGCGCCGCATGAATGCCAAAAATAAGCCCCAATGTGAATCCTGCGTCTACTTCGACGTAATCGACGAAGCGGGAACCATGGGCTGCACGATAGATATAGATGAGGACGACCTCTGCCGCGAACGCCAAAGCTCCCGACATGCCTGCCCTTATTACAGATTCTACGACGAATATAAATCAGTAAGAAAACAAAACTGACGGTAATACAATCGCGCAAAGAGAATACCCCCTCCGCGCCGCTTATCACTATAAAATCACAGAAAGGCTTAAAATGAAATGGAAACTGCCGCCGCGAATTCGATCTCAAGAAAGCACATACACATAATAAATCCCGCTTCGGGGCGCGGCGAGAGTTTTATAAGCTCCGTTCGCGAACAAGCTAAGCTGACCGGAAGTGATTTTTACATCAGCGAAAAACTCGGTCACGTTGAAAAAACCGTTCGCAAAGCTCTCCAAAAAGAACCGACGGCTCACATTATCTCTTACGGCGGCGACGGAACCGTCTATGAAGTCGTAAACGGTATTATGAACTCCGGATGCGCCGCCACCGCCTCGTTCTCCGTCGTTCCCGCGGGAAGCGGAAATGATTTTTCGTCATACGCTAACTCTCCCGCGCTCTATAACGAAAAAGAACGTCCGATTGACCTCATCCGCGTCACGTCAGACGGAAAAACAAGATACTTTGCAAATATGATGAACATCGGCTTCGACTGCGCGGTCGTAAGAGAAACTTATTCTCTGAAGAAAAGCCCGCTCTTCCGCGGCAGTATGGCTTATATCGCCGGAGTCGTGAAGGTTCTTGCCGTAAAAAAGACTATAAAAGCAAATATCACCCTCTCCGGAGTCGAAAGTTCCTCGGACTGTGACGTTCCTTTGAACAAAGTCATATCTTACGACAAAGATATTCTTCTGACCGCTTGCGCAAACGGAAAATTCTGCGGAGGAGGATTTATGGCTGCTCCTCTCGCCGAGATGACCGACGGTATAATGGATGTGCTCGTCGTAAACGGAGTGTCAAGAAGAAAATTTATCTCCCTCGTCGGAGACTACCGCAGCGGAACTTATATAAACTCCGACGGCAAAATGAAAAATAATTTCTACGGCACGCTGTCGTATATAAAATGCCGCAAAATGGAAATAACCGGTCCCGAATACTTCTGCCTTGACGGAGAAATATTCGAAACCGGTTCCGAGCGCACGATCACCGCAGAGGTGATCCCCGACGCTGTGCGTTTTATCCCGACGCATATAAAATAACCTGCGCGATAACACGTGCTCCAAAAAACGGTTTTTTGACTCGCCGACGAACCGATACGAATGCAAAAGCCGATTCCCGCACTCTGTTTATTTTGCTTTCACCCGTGCTTTTGCTCTTCGTTTATTTCGCTTTTACATATGCGCGTCCGGAATCATTCCGCCCCCTTGTCGTTTCTTCTCGGCACAAGAGCAATTATCACGGCTATCAAGGCTACCGCTATCAGTATCGCTATGATAAACGCCGCCCAGTTCATTCCGCTTTCGCTGTCCATAGCGTCGGCGTCCGAACTGCCTCCCGCGTCAGCTGTGCCTTCGGCTGTGTTGCCTGCCGTGCCGCCTGCGCTGCCGGCGGTTGTATTGCCTATCGTGCCGCCAGAATTGCCTGCGGCGTTTCCAGTCGCACCGCTTCCTTCGCGCATATTTCCGTTCATGCTTCCGCCCGTGTTTCCGCTTGCGCCCGAGGAAGTTTCGGCTCCGCTCTCACCCATCGCTCCGTCCGAAACATCCGAGACTCCGTTTCCCGCGTTTATCCCGGGGGCGCTCGTCGCGGCAATCGGAGACAATACCAACACACTGCACAGCGTAAATACGCATGCGATAAGAATCGTCTTTACGAGTTTACTTTTTAACTTCATCACAACAAAGCTCCTTTTTATAATAGTATGCGGCTTTTTACACGGACTTTTTCCCTCTTCGGGCAGGATTCCGTGTACGGTTATATTTTCGAAAAAAAAGTTCCCGCATATTCATTTTTTCGGAAAAAATTTCCGAAAAACAGTACAAGTTTCTATAAATTCCGGAGAAAACATGGAACAAAAAAGATTTACCAAAAACGACGGCGGTTTCATCTGCCAAAACTGCGGAAAAACCGTCTCCCCATTAGGCTACTCCTCACGCAACCACTGTCCGTACTGTCTCGCCTCTCTCCATCTTGACGTAAACCCCGGCGACCGCGCCGCCGAGTGCGGCGGAATTATGGACGCGGTTTCAGCCGATCCGGATCCCAAAAAAGGTTTTATTATCACTCACAAATGCAGAAAGTGCGGCGCTCTGCGGCGGAATAAAGCCGCGTCCGACGACGACCGCGACAAGCTGATAAAACTTACGGTAAGAGTTTAGATATCCCCGCCAAGGCATAGCTCTCTGTGTCGGATCAAATGAAAAAATCCGATAACGGCGGAACGTATTTTTTGAAAAGGAAAACAAATTACATATGAATATATTTGAAAGAACGGAAATGCTTCTCGGTACGGCTTCCGTAGAAAAGCTGTCGCGCTGTCACGTCGCGGTGTTCGGCGTCGGAGGTGTCGGCGGTCACCTCATAGAGGCGCTTGTGCGCTCGGGACTCGGCGAGATCACGCTTGTCGATCCCGACACCGTAGCTCCCTCAAACATAAACCGTCAAATAATCGCGCTGCACTCTACGCTCGGAATGTATAAAACAGAAGCTATGGCGGCGCGCATACGAGACATAAATCCCGATTGCGTCGTTCACGAAAAAAGAGAGTTTTTCCTTCCCGAAAACTCTTCTTCTTTTGATTTTGGCTCGTTTGACTATGTCGCCGACGCTATCGACACGGTTTCCGGCAAAATTGAGATTGCAAAAATCTGCGATTCTCTCGGCGTTTCCGCGATAGCCGCGATGGGCGCCGGAAACAAAACCGATCCGACTATGTTTGAGGTCAGCGATATTTTTAAAACGTCGTTTTGTCCTCTTGCCGCCGTTATGCGCCGTGAACTGAGAAAAGCCGGAGTCCGCTCTCTGAAAGTCGTATATTCACGCGAGCCTGCGCTTACTCCTGCGTTTCAGCCAACTCCGGACGCGGAAAACGAAATCGCACCGTCTTCCTCCGCCGCCGAAAATACGGAAAACATGGAAAAAAACGAGACCGTCAAAGTTTCTGTTCCCAAAAGACGGATCGTTCCCGCGTCGTCGGCGTTCGTTCCCGCGGTATGCGGATTAATTATGGCGGGAGAGATAATACGCGATCTCTGCCGAAGCGAGTTTGCAGAGCGTCTTTCGGAAAACTCAAAAAAATAATCCCGCCGAGGCTAAGCGCGCTGAAAACCGAAAGGAAGCCGCGCGCCGTAATATCAGACTCATGACGCACTGTAAAAGCCAGAAACAGGCAACACCGTAAAATCATACAGATGGCGCGCCGTAAAATCAGAAACAAGGTGAAAATATGTCGGAAAACACGGAAAACAAACCGCAGTCAAACCTGCAAACCGATACGAAGAATAAAACGGTTGACTCGTCGGCGAAAACGCCCGCGCCGCGCGATCCCGTGACCAGTATTCTCAAAAAATACAGAAAAGATATCTGGGCGCCGTTTATTTCGGCTATAAAGGAGTATAAGCTTATAAATCCGGGCGACAAAATTGCAGTTTGTATGTCGGGCGGAAAGGATTCCGCGCTTCTCGGAGTTTTGTTAAAGCATCTCTGCCGATATTCCGAAGTTCCGTTTGAAGTCGAATACATTGCGATGAATCCCGGATACAGCGACGCAAATCTCATAAAGCTTAAGGAAAACTGCGAAAAGCTCGAACTTCCCGTAAAAATCTTCGACACGAACATTTTCAGCGTGACGGAAAAGACAGAAAAAAACCCGTGCTATCTCTGCGCAAGAATGCGGAGAGGACATCTTTACAGCTATGCCGAAAGTCTCGGCTGCAACAAAATCGCTCTCGGTCATCACTTCTCCGACGTTATTGAAACAACTCTTATGGGAATGCTCTGGGGGTCGCAGATACAGGGAATGCTCCCCAAGCTGCACAGCACAAATTTCAGCGGAATGGAGCTTATCCGACCTCTCTATAAGGTGCGCGAGGATTCCATTGTCGCATGGGCGCGCTACAACTCCCTCGATTTTCTCAACTGCGCCTGCCGCATGACGGAAAAAGCGGAACGGGATGAAAACGCGTCAAAAAGACGTCAGACAAAGTTTCTCATCCGCGAGTTAAAAAAAGAAAATCCCGACATTGAAACAAATATTTTCAACAGCATCCACCGTGCAAACGTAGACACCCTCGTCGGGTACAAGCTGAACGGGGAAATGCACTCTTTTCTCGAAAATTATTGACTTCCGCTCCCCGTTTGAATTTTTATGCACATAAAACCGACTCCTCGGCGCGGTTTTTTCGTTGTATTTTTGAATATATCACGTTGACAAAATTCATTACGTGTGATATAATTGTTTTATAAACAAGTTTTTACGATATTTTTGAAGGATTCGGGTGATTTTAATGCAAAACGAGAAAATGATAAAAAATGCAAAAGCCGTGAATACGGAAGTCAGAGAACACGATACAAAGGTGGAATATTCCGATTCGACTCACCTTATCGAACAGTCCGCGTATCGCTATTCGCTCCAAGAACGTCCCGATCCGAATCTCTACCGTTTGCTTTTTGACTACGAATCGGTTCCGAAAGTATCTTTCAACCACCGCTTCGTGCCTGTCAATATGCCGGAGAATATATGGATCACCGACACGACTTTCCGCGACGGTCAGCAGTCAGCCGAGCCGTTTACGGTAAAGCAGATCGTTGATCTTTACAAGATGATGCACCGTCTCGGCGGTCCGAAAGGTTTAATTCGTCAATCGGAATTTTTCGTTTACTCGGAGAAAGACCGCGAGGCTCTTCTTGAGTGTCAGGCTCTCGGCTTCAAGTTCCCCGAGATCACGACGTGGATCCGCGCCTCTAAAAAGGATTTCGAGCTTGTTAAGTCTCTCGGAATCCGTGAAACGGGCGTCCTTGTGTCATGCTCCGACTACCACATATACAACAAGATGGGGCTTACACGAAAATCCGCGCTTGATAAATATCTCGGCGTGGTAAAGGATGTCCTCGACATGGGAATCTCTCCGCGCTGTCATTTTGAAGACATCACGAGAGCCGATTTCTACGGCTTTGTCGTTCCCTTTGCGGAAGCTTTGCAGGGTCTTTCGGAAGAATACGGAATCCCTGTGAAGATTCGTGCGTGCGACACGATGGGTTACGGCGTTTCTTATCCGGGAGCGGCTCTGCCGCGCTCCGTGCCGGGCATAATATACGGTCTTACTCACTACGCAGGAGTTCCTTCGGAGCTTCTTGAGTGGCACGGTCACAACGATTTTTACAAGTCCGTGACAAACAGCTCAACCGCTTGGCTCTACGGCGCGTCGTCAGTAAACTGCGCTCTTCTCGGTATCGGCGAGAGGTGCGGCAACACTCCGCTTGAGGCTATGGTAATGGAATACGCTTCCCTCCGCGGAACCACCGACGGCATGGACACGACCGTCATCACCGAAATAGCGGACTACTTCAGAAACGAGATGCACTACGACATTCCGCCGCGCACTCCCTTTGTCGGACGCGATTTCAACGTAACGAAAGCCGGCATACACGCCGACGGTCTTATGAAGGACGAGGAAATTTACAACATATTCAACACCGAAAAGCTCCTCGGAAGACCCGCTCGCGTTCTCATAGACGCGCACAGCGGACTCGCGGGTATCGCCCACTGGCTCAAAAACAGCGGCATTCCGGGAGTTGATCCGGACTCTGTTGATAAAAAATCCCCCGTTATCGCCGCTATGAAAGATATGATTGACAAAGAATATCTCTCTGGCAGAACGACCACCATGAGCGACCCCGAACTCATAGCTATCTATGAAAAATGCAAATAACTTTACGCGAAAAGAAAATAAAAAATCCGGCATTTTCAGTAAACGAAAATGCCGGATTTTATCTTCCTCTCTTGCGCGCCGCCTTACGTGAGATAATTATGACAGCCTTATCAGAGCCGTCTTAACAAAATTATATTTCCTATTATCGTTTAGATTTCTAAAACAATTGCCCGTCCGGAAAAATCGCAAATGTACCCGGCGCCGTTTTTTACGGCTCTATATGCGTTCTCCCTAACAGAAAGCGCCGCAGGGGCTGACTCTGCGGCGCTTTTGCGCAGTTAATATTCATATTGTTTCAAAGTCCTCGCCGCGCAGAACATTGGTTATTCTGACATTGCAATGCCGCGCCTCAAACTTTTTTCTTATAATAGATCGAGTATTGTGCTCATTTCTCACGCGAACTGCATGAGTGTGTCGCGGAACCAACCTATATCCGGGTTGAGCTTATCGTATATCAGCACGCCGATTATGACAAACACGAGTATTGTTATTATTATCACTTGACCCGTTATCAGGTGGGAGCGCTGGAACGACACCTTACGCGCGCTTTGGAGTGCGTCCTCATTTGCCGCGAGGAGCTGTTCCTTTGCCGCAAGATCAGCGTTCAGCCGTTCGTTTTCGTACTTGAGTTTTTCAAGTTCACGCTGTAATGCGTCCGTATCGCCGCACTCAATCCCGAAGCCACGATCAAGCGATGCGCCGCACGACTTATATAATCTGACAACCTGTATCAGGTCCGGCGATTTTTGCCTTCCTGTTTTTAGTCTGCTTATTATGTTCGCGTCAACTCCCGACTCCTCCGCTATCGCCACCGCGGTTGTGAGTCCCTTCTTTCGCGCGCATTCAAAAAGATAGTCAAATTGCTTTGTACTATCCCAAATCTCATCGTCTAACATCATAATCTATTCTCCTAATATTATCTGTGAAAATTTAATATTCATCAGCCAAGCCGTCTTTTGCCCCAAAATTGGTAAAATATTAAATCCGGCTATTAAATATGGCATAATCATGTTTGAATATCAGTCGTGAGGAGGTATAATGAGGTCAGACAAACACACGATACCTCCGGCAGGGAAGCAGAAAAGGCCGGGAGGTACCGCGTTGCTTCGGGTTACGGTGATACCACTCCGCCGTTTTCGGTTGGCTAGCTCCCATAGTTTGACGACAGTGGGATGCAAACCGAGCTTTGCGGCGGGGGTATCATATATTTAATATCATATATTTTATTATTAATTTCCTCACCTTTCATCTATTAAATTATAACATAAACTCAAAATTCAGTCAACATGATTTTCTATTTTTTACCACAATTATTTCACAGGTGGGAAGTCAGGAGGTCAAGCATAATGCAGACACAAAGGTACATACTTATCAAAAGCATCTGCACACTCGAAGACACGGAACACATAATCTATGGCATTGCGCTTGCCGACGGCTCTGACCTTATCGAGTCGGTAAACGATTTGTCATGCGACAAGCAGAGGGTCGAGCGCCTTGTTGAGCTATGTACACGGCTTGAATTGTCCCCGGAGCATCTCCCCGACGTTATCGATGATTTTCTTGCGGAATAAAAAGCTCTCCGAATAGCCAAAGCGCTCTTCTTTAGCTCCATGCACGCTCTCTTTTGAAGATAGTTTGAAGATACGGTGAATCTATCAAATCTATCAGAAAACCGTATCTTTCGTATTTTTCATTGTTTGGTGCGGAAAAGAGAGCGGCGATTCACTGCTGTTTCGGCTCTTCCGGTTTATTTTCAAGAACTGACGTTGAGTTCTGACAGCCCCCGCTCTCGCCGCGTGCTTTGCTACCTGTTCAGGGGGATGATAATATACGGTACACAGCGTTATTTAGCGCAGGGGCGTTCAGATATGCCCTAATCATCAGATTTTCAAGCTTTACGGTATTCGCACCGTAAGGTATGAAAGGGCCGAGCGGATTTTCTTCCCGTAAACAAGAAGAAGCAGGCATTTTGCTATCCGCTCAGGCGCATTTTCTTAGGTGAGACAGCTTAAAAGCGAAAAGAAGACGGGAGTATATCCCGTCTTCTTTCCATTTTCATGACCGTTCCGAAACAATGCTTATGATAGACAAACAAGATGTGTTCGGATAGCTCAATGTTTGACTCCCCCAGTTGGGCTCGAACCAACGACACCGCGGTTAACAGCCGCGTGCTCTGCCAACTGAGCTATGGAGGAATG
>CAKSJC010000046.1 GCA_934462885.1 uncultured Eubacteriales bacterium
GCTCTGAACATTCCCGGGAGCCGTCCGGCGGGAGTTTATACCGCAGGCTGCGCTCAACGATATGTGAACATTGAGGGATACATTCCGGGCCGCCGTGCTGTGATACTCGGATCGGGAGACATCGGACTTATTATGGCGCGCAGAATGACTCTCGAAGGAGCGAAAGTTCTTGCCGTATGCGAGATAATGCCGTATTCCGGCGGACTTGCCCGCAATATCGTCCAGTGCCTCGATGATTTCGGAATTCCGCTCAAGCTGTCGCATACTATTGTAAACATACACGGAAAAGAGAGAGTCGAAGGAGTGACTGTCGCTGCGGTCGACGAACAAAACGGCAGACGTCCTATACCGGGAACGGAAGAATATATTGAATGCGACACCGTTCTTTTGTCTGTCGGTTTGATTCCGGAAAATGAACTGACGCGCGGCGCAGGCATAACTATAAATCCCACGACGAGCGGAGCGTGTGTTAATCAGAATCGCGAAACCGAAACCGCGGGAATTTATTCATGCGGAAACGTGCTCCACGTTCACGATCTTGTCGATTTTGTATCCGAGGAGGCGGAAATCGCAGGACATTCAGCCGCAGAACGTATTCTGAACGGCTCTGCCGTTATACAGAAAACAGTTTTGCTGAAAGCGGAAGGCGGAATCAGATATACGGTTCCGGAACGACTTGATCTGTCGGCGGAAAACCAAAATGTGCGCATTTTTTTCCGCGTATCCAACGTATATAAAAAAGTAACTCTGACAGCTGAGACGTCTGAAGGAACAGTGCTCGCAAAGCGCGTAAAAAGCGCAGTCGCGCCCGGAGAGATGGAATCGCTTGAAATCACCGCTGAAGCGCTTAACGCTCTTGCCTCATCTTCATGCGACAGCGTGATCGTTAAACTCACGGAAAACGGAGATACAAAACAATGACAAGTAAAGAGCTTACCTGCGTGGTGTGTCCCGCAGGATGTCGCATAACGGTAACTCTTGACGAGGACGGAAAAGTTCTGTCAATAGACGGAAATACTTGTAAACGCGGTGAAAAATACGCGGAAAGCGAAGTAACTCACCCCGTAAGAACCCTTACCTCAACCGTCCGGATAAAAACTCCGTCCGGCATTAAGATGCTTCCCGTGAAAACAAACAAACCTATCCCGCGCGAATCGTTGTTTTGCGCTATGAAAAAGATACGTGCTCTTGAGGTTACAGCTCCGATAACGATAGGAGACGTGATATGCCGTGATTTTGTTGAAGAAGGAACAAACCTTGTTTCCTGCAAGACGGTGAATTAAGACAGGAACGTATCAAAAAATCGCACCGATTCCGCTTTTTTACACTGTCATGGTCATGCTCGCCGTGACGATTTTTAAAAGACTTCGTAAAAGAGCACTGACGGTGAACGTTTCGCTTATCTGATAATTTGGATTTTTACATTTTTCACCGCTCTCACTTTCTTGACAGAGACAGGTAGTTTTTTTGTTTAGATGAATCCCCGTTACTTAAAAGTTAAAGGAGATGCTATGAATCCGTTTAACAGGACAATTGCCGCAGTATCTACCCCGCGAGGAAAAGGCGGAATTGCCGTAATAAGGATATCCGGAAGCGACGCGGTAAGCGTTGCGTCGCGTATGTTTCGTTCTAAGCTGAATCTCTCGGAATATCCTGCCCGAAGCGCGGTATACGGAGAGATACTTTCCTCCGAAGATGAGGTGATCGACACCGGAATAGCCGTGATATATCGTGCACCCGCGTCATTTACGGGGGAAGACGTTGTTGAAATATCGTGTCACGGAGGAGTGTCCGTAACACTCGAAACACTTATGTCTGCTATTGCGCACGGTGCGGTCTCGGCTATGGCGGGCGAATTTACCAAGCGCGCGTTTGTGAACGGAAAGCTCTCTCTTACGGAAGCGGAAGCGGTCGGCAGACTCATCGACGCCGATACAAAGGAGCGTATGCTTCTCGCCGGCGGCGCGGCGCGCGGCAATGTAAGTTCGCGAATAGAAGAACTGTCGGCGGGACTTTTTGACGTTATGACCGCGCTTTACGCAGCGATAGACTATCCCGAGGAGGACGTCGGAGATGAAGGAGAGCGCATGATAGGCGAAGTACTGCGCGGTACGCTTCACGGAGTAAACGAACTCCTTTCAACGTACAGAGTCGGCCGTGCCGTGTCCGACGGAGTAAAATGCGCGGTCTGCGGACGTCCGAATGTGGGAAAAAGCTCTCTTTTCAACTGTATGACGGGTGAGGAATCATCCATAGTTACAGACATCGCGGGAACTACCCGTGATATTCTGCGCGAAACCGTGTCGTTCGGCGGAGTTACGCTCAGAATATCCGACACGGCGGGCATACGTGACTCGGACGACGCGGTAGAGAAAATAGGCGTTGAGCGCGCTATGGGAGAGATATGCTCGGCGGAGTTAATTATCGCGGTATTTGACGGAAGCGAGAGACTCACCGAAGCGGATTATGAGCTTCTTGAATCTGTAAAGAGCGCGCCCGGAGAAAAAATAACTGTCATTAACAAAACCGACGCGGGCTGCGGACTGACCGAAGCCGAAGAAGAGAAAATAAAAGAGGCTTCGGGAAAAATCGTTCGCATTTCGGCGGCAAATAACGATGTAAGAGAGCTTGAGAACGAGGTCGCACGCCTTTTCGGAAGCGACAAGATATCTCTCGGACACGATGCCGTAATATGGGACGCACGTCAGCGCGAGATACTTCTTCGTGCAAGATCATTTCTTGAAGCCGCGGTAGGCGCTGTTGAAAACGGCGACGCTTTGGACGCAATCTGCACTATGGCGGAAGAAGCTCTCGCCGCTCTGAATGAAACGGACGGCCGGGGGATCAACGAATCTATAGTAAACGAGGTATTTTCACGATTCTGCGTGGGAAAGTAAGCGTGCGGCGCATGTGCATTTTTCTGACATTGTGAGGTAAAGCAAACCTGTTCGGAACATTCACTGATTGTAAAGCGGAACTTTATGGATTGATCGAAAACGCCAACTTTATGTAGGGACGCTTCTCTATACGGACGGTACCGCAATTGTTATATGCGTTGCTTATCATCCGATTGCCGAGACGGCTTGCTTTTTATTTTCTGTACTTTAATTATTATAGTTCAAACAAATACTTTTGCGATGACATGAGGTAGTTTATGATGACAAGAGGTGATTCTTTGGAAAAAAACATCGTTCTTGAAGGGAAAACATATCATCTGACTTTTGAAGATGATTTTAACGGAAATGATATTGATCCCTCAAAATGGGCACGCTGTCCCGAAATGAAACGGCAGGATATCGGCGGATATTGGCAGGACTCAATGACGGAAGTGCATGACGGAAACCTGTGGCTTTGGGCGAAGATAGACGGTGACGGAGTTCCGAGATCCGGAGCTGTCCGCTCCAAAGGAATATTCGAACAAGCTTACGGCTACTTTGAAGCCAGAATGATGTTCCCGCGTACAACGGGATTTTGGGGAGCGTTTTGGATGATGTGCGGGGATGTCGGAAAGGTTGACGGTTCCGGAGCCTCCGGAGCCGAGATAGACATAATCGAAACCGGTCGCTGCGTTACAAAAGGAGTAAACCATGCTGTTCATTGGGACGGCTACGGAGACGAGCATCAGGCTGTTTCGTCCGGATTTGTGGATCCGGAGCTATACTCGGGTTGGCATAACTACGGATTGCTGTGGAAGCATGACGAGTACGTTTTCTTTGTAGACGGCATTGAAAAATGGCGCACGACGGGCGGCGGAGTTTGCGAAAAACCGGGTTATCTTAAGCTGACGACTGAATTCGGAACTTGGGCTGAACCACTCGTTCCGGAAGAGCTTCCCGACTGCTTAAGAGTTGCGTGGGTCAGAGTCTACGCGGAATAGAACACGATAGTAACAGGAAACGCGGAAATTTTTACGAAAAGAGCAAGAAATCTCATGCCGTTACGGCGTTTACGTTGTGCGGACGAGACGTGCATAACTTAAATTAAAAGCAAAGCTCTGTTTATAGTCGATCGGTTTCTTTTCATAAAGAATTTTACGTGTTGCCTTGCGTTCCATGCGGAAAACAAAATAAAAATGAAAATAAAAAGGAGAAAACAAAATGACGAATTTCACAAAACCCGTATCAGCGCTTCTCTCAATGGCGCTTCTCGGTCTCGGAGCGCTTGGTGTACCTAACAAATCAAGCCGCGCGTATCTTGAGGCGTTAAACGGTGCGTCGGAAACGCCGGTTTTGCTTTCCGAGGCAATTAAAGCCGAAAAAGCTCCGGAGGTAATCGACGTCGACGGAGTCGTCTGCCGCCTTACGATGGAGGATAATTTCGACGGAAACGACATAAACCCGAAATACTGGTCGCGGCTTGACGAAAATTTCCCGTATGCCTATAACGACGACAGTATGATCTGGGTTGAGAACGGAAATCTCTACGTCGGATGTGCCGAGAGCGACAAGTATCCCGAAAACGAAAGCATCATCGGCTCCGTAAACACAGAGGGAAAATTTGAGCAGAAATGCGGTTACTTTGAAGCGAAGATACTTACGACAAAAACGCTCGGCGTAAACTGCGCGTGGTGGATGATGGTCGGAGATCAAAACGGTACCGAAGATCTCGGCGTGGACGGCGCGGAAGTGGATATCTTCGAATCTATGGGCAGAACGAAAAACGATTACACGAATGAAGTCGGCATATCGATCCATATAGACGGATACGGCGATCAGCTGAAATCTCTGAAATCCCGTCCTATTTATCCGGCATCGTTCTACGACGAGTGGCACACGTACGGTTTCCTTTGGACAGAGGATAATTACGTTTTCTATATCGACGGAGAGAAAGTTTGGGAAACGAACAAATTCGGAATCTGCGAATACCCCGGATATGTTATCCTTTCAACCGCAAGCGGTAAGGAGTTCGGCACCGATGTCACCGAGCTTCCCGACGCTATGCGTGTAGACTGGGTAAGAATTTATCAACTTGATGAACTTTTTGCAAAATCAAAATAAAAAGGAGAAAACAAAATGACGAATTTCACAAAACCCGTATCGGCGCTTCTTTCAATGGCGCTTCTTGGTCTCGGAGCGCTCGGTGTACCGAACAAATCAAGCCGCGCGTATCTTGAGGGTGTAAAAGGCGGGGAAGAAACGCCGGTTTCGCTTTCCGAGGCAATTAAAGCCGAAAAAGCCCCGGAGGTAATCGACGTCGACGGAGTCGTCTGCCGTCTCACGATGGAGGACAATTTCGAGGGAAACGACATAGATCAGAAATACTGGTCAAGAATGGAGGAAGGCACCTACAATTGGAACATCTCTCAGGACATGGTTTGGGTTGAAGACGGAAATCTCTATGTCGGATGTGCCGAAAGCGATCAGTATTCCGAAAACGGAAACGTGATCGGCGTTGCATGGACAAAGGACAAATTCGAGCAGAAATGCGGTTACTTTGAAGCGAAGATACTTACGACAAAATCTCTCGGCGTAAACAGCGCGTGGTGGATGGTTCTCGGAGACGCGCACGGAGTCGAAGACCTCGGTGTGGACGGCGCGGAAATCGATATTCTCGAAACGATGAACAGAACGAAAAACGATTATACAAATCAGGTAAGTATATCCGTACACGTCGATAATTCGAACGATCAGCTGAAAACGTTGAAGACGCGTCCCGTTTATCCTGCCTCGTTCTACGATGAGTGGCACACATACGGTTTCCTTTGGACAGAGGATAACTATGTATTCTATATCGACGGAGAGAAAGTTTGGGAAACGAACAAGTTCGGAATCTGCGAACATCCCGGATATTTGATCCTGTCAACCGGAAGCGGAGACTGGATGAATACGAACAATGAAGAGCTTCCCGACGCTATGCGCGTAGACTGGGTAAGAGTTTATCAGCTTGACGAGCTTTCGAAGTAAGATAGAAAAAACGCGCAAATAAGTTTCGCTCAATTCGGGCAATAAACCCGAATCGGAAAAGAAAAACGAAAACGGAATATAACGTCCGACCCCGTCATATGATTTACCATAAACAGTAAATCATATGACGGGGTCAAAAAAATGCCGGAAAAAACTTATCAAAGAGAAACGCTTCTCGAAAGCGATATGCCCGAATATACAAACGATTCTCATCGTCCTCCGAAGAAATGTGCCGCGCCTTTTTACCCGGAAGGAGCGCTTTCGTGTACTCCGGAGGGAAGCGCACGCATAAAAGACAGGCGTTCGCTTGAGGAGGCTATGCGGAACGGTGCGACAGTCGAAGCGTTATGTACGATGTGCGATTGCCGAACGATGCAGCTGACAGTCGAGTTTCCCGACGGAATATGCGGTTTCATTCCGCGCAGTGAGGTTGGTTTCAATCCTGACGGCGGGGATATAAAAGATATCGCAGTCATAACACGGGTGGGAAAACCGGTACAGTTTAAGATACTAGATATTTACGAAGATGAGAACGGCGTTTTGTGCGCACAGCTTTCCCGCCGCGCAGCACAGAAGGAATGCTTTGAACAGTACATATCAACTCTTCGTCCGGGTGATATAATTCCCGCGAGAATAACTCATCTTGAACCATTCGGCGCGTTTTGCGACATCGGATGCGGGATTGTATCTCTTCTGACTGTTGACAGGGTTTCGGTATCACGGATATCACATCCGTCAGACAGGTTCAAAAGCGGCGGTTTTATAACCGCAATAGTATCGTCGGTTGAGGAGAGCGGGCGTATCTATCTCTCACACCGTGAGCTTCTCGGAACTTGGGAAGAAAACGTATCTTCATTTTCCGCAGGTCAGACAGTAACGGGAATCATACGTTCCGTCGAAGAGTACGGTATTTTTGTCGAGCTTACGCCGAATCTCGCGGGGCTTGCCGAAGCATTCGAGGGAGCTGTTCCCGGCGATTCCTGCTCTGTCTACATAAAAAGCATTATCCCCGAAAGAATGAAAATAAAGCTTGTGATAATTGACTCTTTCGGCAAAGCAGCCCCCACTCCATGTAAGTACCTCGTCGATCCTTCACTCTCTCATATGAGTTCGTGGCGATATTCTCCGGAAAACTGCTCAAAAACAGTTGAAACGATTTTTGACTGAGCGGGAAGATACGGTGACGCCGGAACCGCGCTTCCCCGGAACTATACCAACGGATCACGTAAAAAAGCAAAAACGGATACTCGTCGCGTATGAGAAGCGAGTATTCGTTTTTATTTTTAATAAAGATAGAATAACTTGTCCGGGATCAGTAATTCCGGCGTGAAAATGCGGGATGTTTCAGACGGTAGGCGATTGAACATTTTTTAATCATGAAAGCTTTTTTTGGCGGCGTGCTTCCGTTCATTGAGAAATTTGGGGAATGCATAGACCAACGATAAACCTCCGAGATAAGAAAAAAGAAAAGATTTATTGATTTAACTCGCAAATTGGTGTAAAATATACACGCAAATGAGAAAAGGGGCGGTAATTTCTGATGGAAAAAAACAAAATGCCGTTTGATACGGTGTATGCGGATTATGCGTCGTCTACCCCGATTTCCGAAAGTGCGTATAATGCTATGTGCGAGAGTGCGAGATTTTTCTTCGGAAATCCCTCCTCGCTTCACAGAACGGGTCAGGCGGCGCATGAACTCGTTGAGGAAGCCAGAAAAAACGCCGCGCTTCTTCTCGGCTGTGAGCCGGAAGAGGTGATATTTACTTCCGGGGGGACGGAATCTGATAATCTGGCGATTAAGTCGGGGTATTTATTCGGGAAAAAGATACGCGGATCGCATCTTGTAGTTACTTCTGAAATAGAACATCCGGCGGTCTTACGTACCGTTGAAAGCTTAATTGAATCCGGCTCCGATAACATACTCATACCTTCTGCGCCAAACGGACGGACAGACGTGCGAATGATCGAAAAAACGCTTCGCGAACACGGCGGCGCCGCACTTGTCTCGCTTATGTACGCAAATAACGAAACGGGAATTATTCAGCCGGTAAAAGAAGCCGCAAAAGCGGCTCACACGGCAGGAGCGTTGTTTCACTGCGACGCGGTGCAGGGAGCGGGACATCTGATGCCCGGTGTCCGCGAATTCGGCTGCGATCTTCTGTCGGTGTCCGGTCACAAGCTGCACGCTCCCAAAGGTATAGGCGCTCTTTACGTGAAGAAAGGTCTTCCGATTGAGCCGATTATCTGCGGAGGAGGGCAGGAGAGAGGGATAAGAAGCGGAACGGAGAGCGTGCCGCTTATCGCAGCGTTCGGGGAGGCGTGCCTTGAAGCATACAAACGTCGTGCGGAGGACGACGCTTGTATACGTGAAATGCGTGATTATATTGCTGAAGAACTCGCTAAAACGGCAGATTCAAAGATAAATACAGATATTTCGAATTCCCTACCGGGGATACTTAATATTTCGTTCGGCGGAGTCGGAGGGGAAGAACTGACATTGCTCTGCGACTTAAAAGGGGTGGAGATATCATCAGGTTCCGCGTGCAGCGCGGGACATGAGAAAGCATCGCATGTACTCACATCAATGCGCGTTCCCGAACGGTATATCGTGGGAGCAATCCGTATTTCGATCGGAAGATACACAACTCGCGGCGAGTGTGAAAAAATAATAAACACCGTGCGCGATTGCGTGAAGTTGATACGCGGCGGGGAAAAATGAGTTCCCAATGCGGCGACGCAAAGCAAATACAGGAATCAAAACGCAGCTTCCGCCTTTATGGAGCCTGTGAACAGATTTGCGAATCCGGCTTTTCGGCAACAGCCGTGGGGAAAAAGTATTAAAAGCAAGGCGTCGTAAAGTGTGTTTGAACGGCATGAGAGATCCGAATAATACTCATCATAAGACGGCGGCGTTTTACATACATGTATCGCATGTCGTTCGAGTTTAGAGAAACCATTTGGCGCTGTGATTTGTTTTCTTCACATCGTTCGAGTGAGAACTAATCCGAGTGTGGGAAACTATAAAGGCAGAGCGGCATATTATATAATAAAATGAAGTTTTTAGTTTTTCATCAGACGGATCGAGCGCTGTTTTGCTGATTTTTGCGGCTTATGCGGCTGTTTTGTATCTGTAAACAGACAATTTTCGGACGCTCTCCGGGGGCTTCTGCGCAAAAGATATAAAAACGGCCGAAAAAACGAAATTTGTGCATTGTGTATATGTGTAGAAAAAAACGACCGTTTTTTATGCATTATCAACAATATTATGTGAAATCCATACACAACGCGATCACACTTCTCCCGGATTCACTACAAGTGTAATCGTAAGTATAATTTACTTATAGATATTAATTAAATTAATATCTATCGAAAAATGGAGAAAAAAAGAGAAAAAATAAAATATATGTGTTTGTCGCATATAATATAAGTAAATTAAATTTACGAAAAACACGTTGCCATGTGTGCAAAAGCCGAAAACAACACTGAAAAAACATAAAAAAGTTCTTCAAAATGAGCATTTTACTGTTAAAATGTGGAAACTGTGGTCGGTTTGATGAAGAGAGCGGAAATACCGTTACACTTGACATTTTTGTGTATTTATGCTATCATTATGACATATAAATATCGGAAGACATTTATTTTTTCGCTTCCGAAGGGGATGTTTTGCGCTTATTTGGTGGAAAATCCCGTTTTAATCTATGTTTTTTTGGCACATGACGCGCCCGCTTGCGGGGTGTTTATGCCATAAAGAGCATAAACACCCGCAAAATGGTCGCGGTTCCCGATGTCGGAGAACATTCAGGGAATCCGGAAATATGTAGGAGGAAAGGTTACATGAGAAAAAACACAAGCAAAAAGCTGACATGTATTGCTTTGTCGTTACTTATGCTTGTAAGTATTCTGCCCCTCACGGTCATGGCTGAGGAAACAGAGACTTCAGGCGGAAAGTTGGCCTTGCAGGAGATCAGCGATTCTCTTAATTCTATCTCATATGCCGAATATAAAGAAACATATGAAGGCGTAGAAAGAGGAAAAAGAACCGTTACGATCGACGGGGCGGATTATCAGCGCGACGAAACGGACGCTGATGTGGAAGTAGACGGTAATGTGCTGAAGATCGGCGATTCCGGAAAAGTTACATGGAATGTAAATGTTCCGGACGAAGGTATGTACGCTATCCGTATCGAATACACATCCGAATCGGATAAAACAAACTCCGTTGAACGTATGCTTTACATAAACGGTGCGATTCCTTTTAAGGAAGCTCGTTTCATTCTCCTCAAAAAAGCATGGGTAAACGAATATGCCGAGGGTGGAAGATTCGAACTTGACACTGCGGGGAACGAACTTCGTCCTTCAGCTGTTGTTGCTTCCAAATGGGAAACGGGCGATTTTATCGACTCTAACGGATATTACTTAAACCCGTTTGAGTTCTACTTCAAAAAAGGTGAGAACACTAT
>CAKSJC010000047.1 GCA_934462885.1 uncultured Eubacteriales bacterium
TGGTTCTTTCTTCCAAGAAAGAACCGTACCCCCCGCGTCTCCCTCCTGCGTTTACTTGTTCATTCGTCTCGGCATGATGAAGTACATGAACATATTGTCGATATTTTTATCTGAAGCCGGGTTGAGGTCGAGTCTACGTTCGCCGAACACGTCCGGATCGGGGGAAGCGTTCACGAAAGGAACGCCGTCCGAGGGTTCGATCACGATACCCATCAACGGGGAGTTCATTCTGATTCTGAGTCTTTCGCAGTCGGGCGGGCAAGCGCGGAGCGCTTCAGCGAGAAGGCGGCAGTTAAAGCCTATCGTAAGGTCGGCGCCTTCGATAGCGGCAGGCACTTCCTCGTATACCGAGCCGCCCTGCGAAACGGACGAAAGGGTAATTTTTCCTCCTCCGACGTCTATTTTAACGGGAGACTTGGTGTTGCCGCCGAGTTTATCCTCCGTAACGATGAAAGCGCGCTCAATAGCCTCGCGCAGTTCGGAAGCGGAAACGTACACCTGCGTCATATAAGAGGTAGGCAAAAGCTTTTCGTAATTGAAGTATTCCGCGTCGAGCATGCGGGTGAAGAAATACATACCGTCAAGCTTAAAGATAATATGCTTGCGGCCGATTATCATCGTAAGATTTTCTTCCGTGTCGCGGAGAAGCTTCAATAATTCGTTTAAGAATTTGCCTGGAATTATCATTTCCGCGTCCGGAGCGTCGGGATTTTCCTCCGAAATGCCGCATCTTGCCGCCGAAAGTCTGTTTCCGTCGCAGGCGATCACCGTCATTTCGCCGTCTTTTATCTTAAATAAAGCTCCGTTAAACGCGGCGCGCTGATCGTTCTGCGCGACCGCAAAAACAGTCTCCGAAATGAGACTTCTTACCTTGCGCTGAGGAATGGAGTAAATTCTTTCTCCAATAAACATCGGCATCGTCGGGAACTCTTCGCCGGGAGTCGCCATAATCTCAAACGAGGACTGACCTCCCGAGAGCTTAACCCTTCCGCGCTCGTCAATGTCGATCGTGATCTCGCCGTCCGGAAGAGCGCGGACTATCTGCAAAACCTTCGCCGTGTTTATGACGAACATTCCTTTTTCTTCAATAACGCATTCGGCGCTTGTGCGCAGTCCTTTTTCAAGGTCGAACGCAGATATGCGGCACAGATCTCCGCGGTCTGTGTCGTAATCGCCGTATTTGGGATTCGGAGGGCATTCGAATAAAAGTCCGTCCACCGAAGTCAGCGTATTTTTTGTTTGAGAGATGCCCGCGGCGGGAATTATAGCCGCGAGAAGTTTTTGTTTATCAAACCTTGCTTTCATAACAGATCTCCGATAGTTTATTTTTATATTCTGTAAATATTGTTTTCATTTTGTACCGTTATTTTTTACGCGCGTTAATAAAGTAAAATAAATAAGATAAAATATATAAATAAAAAATAGCAGTAGTAGCAGTAGGGGCTGTTGGAATTGTTGAAAACTTCCGCCGCAGGATTTTTTTTGCGTAAAATCTCTTTTTTTCTCATTGTTTCATGTTATCTCATAAAATAATCCGCGACGTGTAAAGTTTTCGTCTTTTGAAAAAGCACCTTGGAAATCACCTCAAAACCGAAAGTTTTCAAAAACGCCGCTTTGAATAAAATTTACCGGAACATCTGATTTGTTTCAAATCGTACAAAAAAGCGGTTTCATCCGTAAATTTTATAAAAATACGATTTTTTTCAAAAATAAATCAACAGGTTTAATCGGCGTGAAAAAGGTTGATTTTCATAAAAAAAGGAAATATGCGGGAAATACGAAACGCTGTCGGGAAATAAAAGGCAAATGTATAAAACGAGTTTTCAACAGGCGGTATTTTGGTTTTCAAAAGCGGTTTTTGATAATCGGATGAGGTTATCAAACGTCAAAAGCTCTTTTTTTCTTTGTTTTTTTGATTAAATCTTAAAAAATCAAAAATTCAATTAAGTTTTCAACAGCAAGGTGTGGATTTCCACATGAGTTTTCAACATGCTGTTGAAAACTCATGTGGAAAAACTGCATTTGTCGAAAATCGTTTTTGAAAATGAGTTGAAATTGTATTGAAAAGATGATTTATAAGAAGATTTCTTATGTAAAAAAAGTTTCTTTCGGCGAAAAAAATTGCCTGTAACGTGAAAATTACCCGCGTTTAACTTCTTTAATGATTTCTTTTACGGTAGCGGCGAGTACCGGATCGGATCCGATCTCCGATTCGATTCCGCCGATATTCGAGTGAACCGTGCTGTGATCGCGCCCGAAAGCGTTGCCTATCTGTGAAAGAGAAATATCCGAGACGGCGCGCACGACATACATGGAAATGTTTCTCGCATCCTTTATGTCTTTCTTTCTTGACGAGCTCATAATTTCTTCGGGCGAGACGGAATACCTCTTTGCGACGCAGTTTACGACGCGGTCTATCATGTCCGATACCGGTTCTTCTTCGCGGAGGTATTCGGGAACCGTCTGTATTACCATATCCATAGATACCGGCTGACCGGTGAGGAGATTTGACATAGCGAGTTTTTTTATGACTCCCTCAAGCTGACGTATGTTTTCCTGTAAATTCTGCGCGAGGAAATCCATAACGTCTACCGGAACGTCGATATTGCTCTGAGAAATTTTATTTTTCAGAATTGCAAGGCGCAGCTCATAGTCCGGCGGCTGGATATCCGCAAGAAGTCCCGCTTCAAAGCGGCTTGTGATTCTCTGTTCGAGAGTTTCGAGATCCTTCGGGGGACGGTCGGAGGTGATAATAATCTGCTTGTGATCCTCATAGAGGGCTTCAAACGTGTGGAAGAATTCCGTCTGAGTAGACTGAGTTCCGGCTATGAACTGAATATCGTCGATGAGAAGCATGTCGCAGTTTCTGTATTTCTGGCGGAACGAAGTGTTTCGGTCGCTTCTTATTGACTCAATGACCTCGTTCATGAATTCCTCGCCTTTTTTGCAGATAATGTTTTTTGACGGATCGCGTGCGAGGACGCGGTTGGCGATCGCGTACATTAAGTGAGTTTTTCCGAGTCCCGACGGTCCGTGGAGGAAGAGAGGATTGTTTTTTGCGCCGACGTTGTCCGCTACGTTGAGAGCGGCTGCGTGAGCGAAACGGTTAGAGTTGCCGACTATGAAATTTTCGAAGGTGTAATCCTCTTTGAATACTTTTGGCTGCTGTTTCGGTGCGTTTCCGATCATTTCGTTTAATGAGTCGGTCAGCTTTGAGTTGGCGGAAGTCATCTGCTCAACCATGCTTAGGTATTCTTCCTTCTGTTGTTTGTCGTATTCTTCTTTTGTGATGCCCGCGGGAATTTCGGACGGCTGAGACGGCGATAAAAATTCGGATTTTTTACCTGCGGCGTTATCTTCGTCGGATTTGTCCGATAAATCGGAAGACGCCGCGGACGCCGCATATTTATCCGTTTTTTCATCCGCTGTTTTTTTAGATTCCGCCTCTCGTGCCGCCTGCCTTTCGCGCACTATCTTTAAGGGAGATATCACCGATCCGTCGTCCGGCACTTCGGGAGCGAGAGACTCGTCGACTTCGATTGAAATCGCCTCCGGCATATAGCCTATCACGAATTCAAGACATTCTCCGAGAAAAGGTAAATATTTTTTTTCGATTATGTCCCTCTTTGATTTGTTTTCACAAACAAAAACAGCCCTGTCAGAGTCAAGATATACGATCTTAGTGCGTGAAAACCATAGGTCGTACGCAAGCTTAGAGTTCTTTTTTTCTTCCCATTTAGATCTTGTTACATCATCGAGAGCTTCTCTTATCGAGGTAAGATCTATATCGTCCTGGAGTTCCATGATACCTCCGTTTTAATAGTTTTGTACATTATTATATAATCCATTCAATTATACCATAATTTTACCTTTCTGTCAAGGAAAATAACACAGTCGGATCAGGTTAAGAGGCGCGGACGGCTTAATATCCGAAAGGAAAGATTTGGAGACAGTTTCCAATATAAGCCTTGTTTCGAATCATCCGTCGCAAAGACTTTAGACGGAATTTTTCAGGAGAAAGTCAAACAAAAAATTTTTCTCCGAATCTGAAAGAAAAACTCGACTTTCGGACGTAAATTTGCCCGTAAGTCGAGTTTTTTCATTTATTTCAGCCGTACAATTCGTTATACAGCGGAAAAGCTTTTTTATTTCAAAAAGTATCCGTACTTTTTATTTTTTGTTATTAAGAAAGTGACGGATAAGATAAACGCTAAGACCTCCGCAAGCGTGATAGACCACCAGATGCCGTCTATGTCGAAGAACATCGGGAGGAGTATAACGGAGCAAGACTGAAAGATAAGCGTTCTGAAGAATGCCACAACAGCTGAAATAACGCCGTTATTAAGAGACGTAAAGAAAGAAGAAGTAAAAATATTAAAGCCGACTAATATAAACGATAAAGAGAAGAGTGAGAAAGCGTGTTTTGTCATTTCGAAAAGCTCTTTGTCGTATCCGACAAAAATTGCCGAAAGAGGATGAGAAAGAGCTATCGCGGACAAAGTGAGTATAATACTCATTCCAGACAGAATATAAAGACTTTTTTTCAGTATGTTGTTAAGCTCCCTGTGATTTTCGGCGCCGTAGTTAAAAGCGACGATAGGCGCGCAGCCGACCGCGTAGCCGATAAATATCGCGATGAAGATAAACTGCACATACATAAGAACTCCGTATGCCGAAACGCCGTTCTCGCCCGCGACGCGAAGAAGCTGGAAGTTATAGAGCATACTGACGACGGAAGAAGAAATGTTGGTCATAAGCTCCGAGGAGCCGTTTCCGCACGCTCTGAGAATGGGTTTTAATTCAAGACGTGTTTTTGTTATGCGTAAGAGACTGCCGTTCGGGCGTATAAAGTAAATGAGAGGGATAACGGCGCCTACTACCTGGCTTATTCCGGTAGCGACAGCCGCTCCTGCGACTCCGAAACCTAATACGGCGACAAAAAGCGCGTCGAGAACTATATTTGTTATTCCGGCGATTACCGTAACGAGAAGTCCGAGCTTTGGTTTTTCCGCAGCCACAAAAAAGCTCTGGAACATGTTCTGAAACATGAACGCCATCGTAAAAGCTATCACGATACGCCCGTATACAACACAGTCGTTAATCATTGCGTCCGTTGCTCCGAGAAGGCGCGAAACCTGCGGCATGAAAATGATTCCCGCAGCCGACAGAACAGACGACATGATTACAATAAACCATGCCATCATCGTAAAATAGCGGTTGGCAACCTCCCGTCGACCCTCGCCCAGTACCTTGGAAACAAGAGCCGTTCCTCCTGTACCGACCATGAAACCCATGCCCCCGATAATGTTTGTAAAAGGCATTATAAGGTTTATGGAAGCAAATGCGGTTTTACCCGCTATGTTCGATACAAATAAACCGTCTACTACACCGTAGATAGACATAAAAACCATCATGCCGATAGATGGGAAAACAAAACGTAAAAGCTTTTTTAAAGTAAAATGATCAGATAATTGAATTTTTTCCATTTTTTCCTCAAGTGAATAGGAGAACGAGGGGAACGAGGGGAACGAGGGGAACGGGGAGAACGATGCGGGGGGTTTTTGAAAAAAACCCCCGCACCCCCAAAAACTTTCGGAAGAAAGTTTTTGATGTCGTGCAGACAAATTCAGTTAAGCTTTGGCTTATGCAGATACTCAGTTTACGGACGGCTTTACGTCAACAGGCTGAGTATCGCCGGTAATTTAAGCTGAACCATATCCGTCTGCACGAAACCCTGACTCCTTCAGTCCGAAAGTTCTTTGGTTCTTTCTTTCAAGAAAGAACCGTATCCCCCCGCGTCTCCTCCGTCTTAGTCAAACATGCCGAAGCCGGCGGCTTGGGAGATAGGGAGAGAGAATACGATTGTACCGGCGTCTGACGAGGGACCGGCTTCTTTCAGGATAGAAGACATTATATTAGATTTTTCGGAAGAAGCCGAGACAATTAGGATGACTTCTTTTTCGTGTGCGATTGATACGTTGAAGAATTTTGCGTCCTCGGAGGAAGCGGTACCTTTTCCGTGCAGGACAGTTCCTCCTTTTGCGCCCGCTTTACGGGCTGCGTTCATCACGAGATCCGTCTGACCCTCGTTTGAAATAGCGACAATAAGCTCGTATGAGAAATTCAGATCAGGTGAATATTTAGCGTTTTGCGCGTCTGAACTTAAATATGCCACAGTTTTACCTCCGCCGATACTTTTTATGGGGACAGCGGCAGTAATGCCGTGTCCGGGAACGCCGATAAACATTTGTTTTTTCTGTTCGCGTATGAGAGAAGCCGTTTTATCGTTGTCGGCTATCGAGAGGACGATTCTTTTTTCGTTGTCCTCAATGCCGAGGATGTCGAGCATACTTTGCACGGCGGTACCGCGTCCGTGAAGAACGACCGCCATTTTCACTCCGACGTCGGCGCAGATTTTAGTAAGCGTTGCGACAGATTTCGGGTTGCATACCGATATCACGTAATTCATGCCCTGTCCTCCCAAAGTTCAACAATATCGAAGTCTCCGTATTCCGCCGAGGGAGAAAGATTTTCTTTTCTCTCTTTGATTTTGAAGTAAAGCCCCACAGCCTGTATAGAGATGAGAGGCATCATTGCGACCATCGCAACGACGCCGAAAGCGTCGCGGAGGACGTTTCCGTCTAAAGCGGTGCTTGCGCCGATCATGAACTGAAGCATGAACGTAGCGGTCATCGGGCCGGACGCGACTCCGCCGGAGTCGAACGCTATCGCGGTGTATATGTCCGGAACAAAGAAAGATAGGATAATTGCCGCGGCATACCCCGGTATAAGGAACCACATTATCGAAATACCGGTGATTACGCGAAGCATTGATATCCCCATGGCGATCGAAATAGCGACGGAGAGACTCTTTTTTATTACATTTCCTGGGATAGCTCCCGCGCTTACATCTTCAATCTGCTTTTCGAGAACGCCGACTGCGGGTTCAGCCGATATGATAAACCAGCCGAAGATCATGGAAAGAGGAATAAGAAGAGCTTTCGTCGAACCTGACGCGAGCGTTGAGCCGAGCACCGTTCCGAGAGCGGCAAAACCAACGTTTACTCCCGTCAGGAATAATACGAGCCCCGCGTGAGTGTAAAGGATTCCTACGCAGATTTTAAGAAGATTTCTTTTCGTTATTTTCAGTGAAAATAACTGGAAAAGGAAAAAAATAACTACAATCGGAAGAAGAGATAACGCCATTTCTCCCATGTACTTAGGTATAGCCCCAAGATAAGCGGAACCGATTTCGACGGAATTTTCGAAATGAGCAACGCTTGCTTCAGCGGAAGCGTCTGTTCCCGAATAGAAAAATCCGAGGATAAGAACCGCGAGAATCGGTCCGATAGACGAAAGCGCGACAAGACCGAAGCTGTCCGCTCCAGCCTTTTTGTCGCTTCGGATGTTGGAAACACCTATTCCGAGCGCAAGTATGAAAGGTACGGTCATCGGACCCGTAGTAACTCCGCCGGAGTCGAACGCTATACTTAAATAGTCCGCGTCCGTAAACGCCGCGAGAATAAAAACGAGCGCGTAGAAACCAATGAGAAACCATCTGAGCTTCACACCGGTGAGAATGCGCACCATGCAGACCGATAGGAAAAAACCTACTCCGGCGCCGACCGTCAGAAGAAGTACGGCGTTGTTAATGTGAGGAACAGTTTCGGCAAGCGCCTGAAGATCAGGCTCCGCAACCGTAACCGCAAAGCCAACCGCAAAACTCACCGCTAAAATAAAAACGAAATTTTTTGTTTTTGTCATGGCAGTGCCGATGCGGTTGCCGATGGGAGTCATCGAACTTTCAGCTCCCAAAGTGAAAAGACCCATCCCTAAAATCACCATAACGGTTCCGATTATGAAGTTAAGCATAAGACCCGTTTCAACAGGAGATATGAATAAGCACAAAAAAGCAACAATAATAATGATAGGGACTACCGAGTAAAGAGCTTCTTTGACTTTTTCAAGGATGGCGGTTTTGTTTTTGTCGAAATAACCTATAAATATCCACGCCTTTCTTTGAAATATTTGATTTTATATGGAATGCAGAGAGAACGAGGGAACGACGCAGGAGAGACGGAGGACGCGGAGGAGACGGAGGACGCGGGGGGTTTTTGAAAAAAACCCCCGCACCCCCAAAAACTTTCATGAGAAAGTTTTTGATGTCGTGCAGACAAATTTATTATAGATTTGGTTTATGCTGATACTCAGTTTACGGACGGCTTTACGTCAACAGGCTGAGTATCGCCGGTAATTTAAGCTGAACCATATCCGTCTGCACGAAACCCTGACTCCATCAGTCCGAAAGTTCTTTGGTTCTTTCTTTCAAGAAAGAACCGCATCTCCCGTCTCCATAGCCCCCAAAAACTTTCGGAAGAAAGTTTTTGATGTCGTGCAGACAAATTCAGTTAAGCTTTGGTTTATGCGGATACTCACTGCACAGCCGTATGATATCTCCAAACCAACAGGCTGAGTATCGCCTGTAATCTAAACTGAACCATACCCTCCTGCAATACACCAATACCTTCCCTCAGTCTGAAAGTTCTTTGGTTCTTTCTTTCAAGAAAGAACCGCGTCCCCCGTCCCCCGCATCCCCCGCGTCCCCCGTCTCAATAAGATTGTTGACTGTTTCACGCATGGAGAGGAGCCAATCAGGGGAAGAGGGGTAAGAATCGAAAGAGATTGAAGAGAGGTCTGTGCCGAGGGTCGAGAGAGTTTTTTCAAGGGCTTCTCTGCCGATAATCGACTCGGCGAGGCGAAGCGCGCGAGCATCGGCGAGGGCGTCGGCGAAGGCTTTTAACCTGAGCGTTTCGTAGGGGACGCCGTTTTTTCCCGGGTAGACCGAGAAGCAGTCGCCTGCCGGGACGAAATAATCGCCGTCGGTTATCTGATACGGGTCAATCTGACGTTTTGACTCTTTAGAGTTCCAGAAGTTGTATCCCCAGTGAAGGAAGCCCTCAATATTGTATTTCCAGAACTGGAAGCCGATAACGCGCGTGCGTGCTTGCGGCATAGCCACAAATCTGTTTGAGACTTTGTTATCCTGCGCGCCGCAGTAGTAAGTCCAAAGACCGTCTATTCCCGCATCGATAAAAGGAGCGATCTCGTCGGTTGACGGGATAGGGTGCTCTACCGTTCCGGTTTTGTAAAAATCAAAGTTTGAGAGAGCGTCCGTTATTCTGTATCCGTCGAGGATATCGGCTACCTGCTCCTTAGCGGCGCGGTACGCCTCAAGATTGGAGAGCGAGGGTTCGTCCGATATGTGGAAAACACAGTTTTTGTCTTCGCCGAGCCTGCCCATTTCCGATATGAGAGCCGGGAGGAAGGCGCGGAGGAATCCCCTGTATTCGCCGCTCAAAGCGTCTGTTTCCCAGCCGAAAAGACGCTTGAATTCGCCGTCCTCCCAGCCCATGATTTTGGGAGCGTGCGCCGCGCCCCATTGAGTGTAGAGATGAGATATCTCAAAATATTTTATGTCGGCTTTTCTCGCAATTTTCACCCATTTTTGAAGGCGCGAAAAGCCGAATCGCCAAACTCCGCCGTCTCGGTATACGTCGACGAGCTGCGTGGTGCGCCTTTCTCCGCCGACCGCCGTGTCAAGCGGAGGCGTGAACACGGGAGTCAGGATCATGTTAAGTCCGTTTTCCGCCGCTTTTTTCATGTAGTTTCCGATGATTTTAAAATGCTCGTCGGAGAAAACGTCCGTTCCGTAGTAATCCGCAATGCAGTCGGCGTGAAGCCATTGAGATACCGCCATCGTTTCCGGAGGAAGAACGGCGTCTACTATTTTTAATTCTATTCCGCACGAGAGGAAAACATCACCTTTCCAAAGAAGAGAAATCCCGACGTGATATACTCCCGCCGCAGCGTCTTCGGGAATATCGACCTCAACAAAAAGCGACTTTAACTCCCACGACGTGAGAAAAACCGTGTCTCCCTGCGATAGCGGAACAAGAAGATCCGGATAAAGCCCCGGCGTTCGGCGAAGATAGTTTTCGTCGGCTGTGGGATAGCACGGAAACCGAACGGGAACTTGCTCAACAGAGCTTACACGAACGTATTCCGAGATAGGCGAATCTACCCTAAGCGTAAGAGGACAGCGCGGAAAATGCCCGCGCTCGTCCGATGTGTACGCAACTTCAAAGGAAAACTTTTCACCGCGGAGCGCAGACGCGCGCGTTATTTCTTTTTTTGCCTTGATATCCTCGTCCATGAAACACTTCTCAAGCGACGATATCGCCTTTATGTAAGCAGACATATT
>CAKSJC010000048.1 GCA_934462885.1 uncultured Eubacteriales bacterium
CTGCGGGAATGTACCGTCAACATAGTCTTCAAATGTTGATACGGGGAGCTTATCGCCTGCCATAGCGTTGACAGGATCAACTACGTTGTTGACAAACTTAACAAGGTCGGCTCTCTTTCCTGCGAATTCGGGCTTTTGAGCGTCGGGAGCCGGATTTTTCCATGCTTCAGGAACGTCTACTTTAACGAAAGCGTCAGCGCCTGCATCAATAGCGGCATAGTTGAGATCAACCATTGCCTGACCTTTTTTGATGTAAGACTTATATGCCATCTTCTTCATGTACTCAATAGCCTCATCCTTCGGGAGGATGTTTGCAAGAGCGAAGAATGCGGACTGAAGCACGGTGTTCTTAACTTTAGCGTTACCGATCTTCTTTGTAGCGATTGTTGTAGCGTTGATGGTATAGAAGTTTATGTTATTGTTTGCAAGGTAAGACTTAACTGCGGCAGGAAGATGTTCGTCGAGTTCTTTTGCATCCCATGAGCAGTCGAGAAGGAATGTACCGCCGGGTTTAATGTCGCTGACCATGTCGTATTTTTTGAGGTACGACTGGTTGTGGCAAGCTACGAAGTCGGCTTTGGTGATGTAGTAAGGGCTCTTTATGGGCTTATCGCCGAAACGGAGGTGAGAAATTGTGATACCGCCGGTTTTCTTTGAGTCGTACTGGAAGTAAGCCTGGATATATTTATCGGTATGGTCGCCGATGATTTTTATAGAGTTCTTGTTTGCTCCGACAGTACCGTCTCCGCCGAGACCCCAGAACTTGCAGGATATTGTTCCTTTAGCGGAAGTATCGGGAGCGGTTTTTTCTTCAAGAGAATGACCTGTTACGTCGTCAACGATACCGATTGTGAAGCTGTTCTTCGGAGCGTCTTTTGCAAGGTTTTCATAAACTGCAAAAATTGACTGCGGAGGCGTATCCTTTGAACCGAGACCGTAACGTCCGCCTACTACTTTGATGTCGGACATACACTGTGTGGCGAGAGCTGTAACAACGTCAAGATAAAGAGGTTCGCCGAGAGAGCCGGGCTCTTTTGTTCTGTCAAGAACAGCGATTTTCTTACATGTTGAGGGAATAGCTTCAGCAAGCTTAGCAGCAACGAAAGGTCTGTAGAGACGAACTTTGATAAGACCGACTTTTTCGCCTGCGGCAAGCATATAGTCGATAACTTCTTCCGCAACGTCGCATATTGAACCCATAGCAACGATAACACGGTCAGCATCGGGAGCGCCGTAATAGTTGAAGAGCTTATAGTCGGTGCCGATTTTTTCGTTTACTTTGTTCATATATTCTTCAACGATAGCGGGGAATGCGTCATAGTATTTGTTGCAAGCTTCTCTGTGCTGGAAGAATATATCTCCGTTTTCTGCGGAACCGCGGAGAACAGGATGTTCGGGGTTAAGAGAACGTGCGCGGAAAGCGGCAATAGCGTCCTTATCAACCATGGAAGCGAGATCTTCGTAATCCCATGTTTCTATCTTTTGGATTTCGTGTGATGTTCTGAAACCGTCGAAGAAGTTTAGAACAGGAACACGTCCCTTTATCGTTGCAAGGTGAGCAACAGCGGCAAGGTCCATAACTTCCTGCGGGTTAGATTCAGCCATCATCGCAAAACCTGTCTGACGGCAAGCATAAACGTCGGAATGATCTCCAAAGATGTTCAGTGCGTGTGACGCAACGCAGCGCGCGGACACATGGATAACACAAGGAAGAAGTTCACCTGCAATCTTGTACATATTTGGGATCATCAGAAGAAGACCTTGAGATGCAGTATAAGTTGTAGTGAGAGCGCCGGCTGCGAGAGAGCCGTGAACTGCTCCTGCAGCACCTGCTTCTGACTGCATTTCGATAACTTTTACTGTGTCACCCATTATGTTTTTAAGACCTGATGCAGACCACGTATCGGTCACATCTGCCATAACAGAAGAAGGGGTGATAGGATAGATAGCAGCAACTTCGGTGAAGGCATAAGAGGCGTGCGCCGCAGCGGTGTTACCATCCATGGAAAGTTTTTTTCTTGCCATGCTTTTTGTTTCCTCCATATATTAAATATTATTAAAATCAAATATAATTAAAACCGTAATGATCCACGGAAAATCATATCTTTATAATTATACCGCAAAACTCTTCGAAAGTAAATATATTTTGTTGTAAACTGTTCGAATTTTTTTGCTTTTTTGTTGTTATAAAATCAAAAACAGTCATTTTATCCTTTATGCGGAAAAGAGGCTGAATAATTATCGGAAACGTATTTTTATATACGTTTCCGATAATTTATTACATTATTTTGTTTAACCGTTTTTCTGTCTTGCTTGAGCCTTAAGCCTGTTTTCGGTATTGAGGATTTTTTTTCGGAGTCTTATAGACTTAGGCGTTACTTCGATAAGCTCGTCTTCTGCTATAAACTCTATTGCCTGTTCGAGAGAAAAAATCTTAGGCGGAGTAAGAATAAGAGCTTCGTCCGCTCCTTTTGAACGAATGGCTGTCAGATGTTTTTTCTTGCAGACGTTAAGCGCAATATCTTCTTTTTTCGGACATTCTCCTACAAGCATACCTTCGTACACAGGAGTCTGGACGCCTATAAACAGCTGCCCTCTGTCCTGGGAGTTAAAAAGACCGTATGAAGTGGATTCGCCGTCTTCGCTTGCCACAAGAGAGCCGGTATATCTTGTAACAACATCTCCCTTATAGGGTTGATATCCGTCGAATATGGAATTAATGATACCTTCGCCTCGCGTATCTGTCATAAACTCGCTTCTGTAACCGAGAAGGCAGCGTGCCGGGATGGAATAATCTATTTTCATTCTTGAACCGTGAAGATTCATTTCAAGAAGTTCGCCTTTACGGGCGCCGAGTTTTTCAACAACCGCGCCGACATACTGTTCGGGAACGTCGATTGTAACTTTTTCCATAGGCTCGCACTTAACGCCGTCGATTTCCTTATAAATGACGCGCGGGGTAGAGCAGCATACTTCATAACCTTCGCGGCGCATGGTTTCGATAAGGATAGAAAGGTGCATTTCGCCTCTTCCGGCAACCTTAAAACTGTCTGTCGTTTCGCCGTCGGTTACACGGAGAGAAACATCCTTTAAGGTTTCTTTATAAAGACGCTCACGGATCTGACGTGATGTAACAAATTTTCCTTCTCTGCCGGCAAAGGGGCTGTCATTTACAGAGAAAGTCATTTCCATGGTAGGCTCGCTGACTTTAACAAATTCAAGCGGCGTAGGATCAAGGGGAGATGCGATGGTATCTCCTATCGTAATATTTTCAGCGCCGCTGAAACATACGATATCACCCATTTTTGCTTCCGTAACGGGAGTTCTTCCGAGTCCGTCTATTTCATACAATGAGACGATCTTTGTCTTTTTCGGCAAAGCGTCGGGAGTGTGATAGTTAACTATCACAGCGTCGTCTCCCTGATGTATGGTGCCTCGTTCAATACGTCCGATACCGATTCTTCCGACGTAATCGTTATAGTCGATGGAAGAAACGAGGAGCTGGAGAGGAGCGTCGGGATCACCCTCGGGAGCCGGGATATAGCTGATTATTGTGTCAAAGAGAGGGTCGAGATTTTCCGACGGATCGTAGGGATTCAGAGACGCTGTTCCGGCTCTGCCGCTGCAGAACAGCACCGGCGAATCAAGCTGTTCGTCGGTAGCGTCAAGGTCCATGAGAAGTTCGAGAACTTCGTCCGGAACTTCGTCAAGGCGCGCGTCGGGACGGTCGATTTTGTTTATTACAACGATAATACGATGTCCGAGTTCCATAGCGCGTTTTAAGACAAATCGAGTCTGAGGCATTGGACCTTCGGCGGCGTCGACAAGAAGTATTACGCCGTTTACCATTTTTAAGATTCGTTCAACTTCGCCGCCGAAGTCAGCGTGACCGGGGGTATCGACTATGTTGATTTTTATGCCGTTTCTTACGACGGATGTATTTTTTGCAAGAATAGTAATTCCGCGTTCGCGCTCAAGGTCGCCTGAATCCATGACTCTTTCGCGAACCACCTGATTTTCATGATATGTGTCGCATTGCTTGAGCATCTGGTCTACGAGAGTAGTTTTGCCATGGTCGACGTGAGCTATTATAGCGACATTACGAAGGTCTTCTCTTATCAAAGTTGTAGGCCAAAGTTTATCCGTAAAGGATAAATATCCTTTCTTTTTCACTTTTTTATAACTTATAAATTATAGCATACAATTGACGGAAAATAAATAAAAACAAAAGAAAAAAAGAAATTTCGGCAGATTGTCAAAAAACATATATTCGAGTTTGTTTTTTTTAGACGAGATTTTTATTTTTCGTTCCAAAAATCGTCAAGAATTTTTTTCAAAGACTCAATATTGCCCGTATATTTCATGTGACGCCAGTGCTTGGGAAACAGAAGCTTCATAGACGGATCTGAAAGCCTGTCGTCGATAAGAAGTATCATTCCTCGATCGTTTTCGGAACGGATTACGCGGCCGGCAGCCTGCAAAACTTTATTCATTCCGGGGCAGATGTACGCAAACGCATTGCCGTTTTCATCTTTTTTGTTGTAATAATCGGCTATGATATTTCTTTCTGGAGAGAGCATCGGCATGCCGCAGCCAACTATTACAGCTCCGATGAGACTCTCTCCTACCAAATCGACTCCTTCGGAGAAAATGCCGCCGAGAACGCAGAAACCGATGATGTTTTCTTTTGATCTGTCGTGAAAAAGCTCAATAAAACGCTCGCGTTCGCGTATCGTCATCTCTGGTCTTTGCATAACGATATTGACCGATTCGGGCATCAGATTGACAAACGCACGGCAAACGCGTTTCATGTAATCGTAAGATGGAAAATATACGATGTAGTTTCCTTCTTTAACGGATATAGCTTCCGCAATTATTTCCGCACATGAGACGGAGGTTTTTCTTCTGTCGGCAAGTCTTGTGCTGAGTGAATCAAAAGCGGTAAGGCACAAGTTTTCGCTTGTGTACGGAGATTCGAGTTCGAGTTTTTCCGCGCGCTTCATTCCGCAAAGTTCCGAAAAATAATCGATAGGGGACAGGGTTGCCGAAAACATTACCGTAGCGGCGGCGCTTTTAATCATTTGATCAATTATCTCCGACGGGTCAAGGCAGATGACGCTTGCCGTAACGTTTTTTCCTTCTTTCTTTGCGAAAAACCTGAATTTATCATTAAAAAAAGAGATCGAAAAAGCTGCCTTTGAAAGCTCCTTGTAAAATTGTGAGATAGAATCCGAGAGTTCGTGGTTTGATTTTATATATTTCCCGAGAGATAAACAAAGGTTGTTTACAGATGCTGCAAAGCCTTTGGGGATAGCGGAATCTTCAAAAAAACCGCACTTTATCTCGCCGTTTTCGGTTTTTTTAAGGTATTCGTTCTCAACGCAGAGAGACGAGATTTTCCTCATTCGGTCGGTGAAAACAGATGCAGCGTTAATAAGTCCTTTGTCTTCGGCAAGCATAGAGAGCGCAAAATCATTTATATTTTCGGCAGTTTCAAGCGAAAGAGAAGAAGAATATATATCCCTTGTGCGGTCGGGAAGATTGTGCGCTTCGTCAAAAAGAAAAACTTTTTTTTCAATGTTTTCGGGATTCTTGAAATATCTTTTTAACCTTATTTTGTCGTCAATCACGTAGTTGTAGTCGCAGATTATAACAGAACAGTTTTCGCTGAGATCAAGAGAAAGTTCATACGGACATACATTATATTCGCGCGCGGTTTCAACAATTGTTCCGGGAGTATAAATATTGTTGCCGCTTGTAAGTAATTTTTCAAGCGCGTCAAGCTCACGTTCTTTGTATGATACAAATGTACCGTTTGCTTCTGAATATATGCTGTCGCTTTTTTCACAGGACGGACAGCAAAGCTGCAAATTTACCGAAGGATCAACTTTTTTTATCGGGCAAATTTGTTCTTTTGCGGAAATAATGACCGAGTGAAGATCGGGGACATATTCTGACATATCGCGCAAAGCGTCAGCCGCCGCCTTTCCCGTAACGCCTTTTGCGGTAAGATAAAATATTTTATCCGCTGTTCCGTCTCCGACAGCGCGAACGGCAGGAAAAAGGGCTGATATTGTTTTGCCTATTCCGGTAGGAGCCGAAACCATTAATTTTCCGTTCTTTTTAATACTTTTGTAGACTGCGTTGATAAACTCAGTTTGGCCGTCGCGTATAGACGGGTACGGAAAGGGCATTTTTTTTATTTCTTCCGGTAATATAGAACAACGTTTTGCATACAATAAAATAAACATTTCTGCGCGGTTTATCAAAGAGTAAAAAAATCTTTCCAGTGAAGAAAAAGAAAAAAACGATTTATAAGTATATTTTGTTCCGTCGGAAGCGTTGATGTACGACAGTTTAATACAAGCTTTGTCTTCTCCGTTTTTTTGGGCAGTTATATATGCAAAAACGCAGGCTTTTGCAAAAAGACGGGGATCAGAGAACGGATCCGAACGCTTTCTTTTTTTTCTTAAAATCTTTATCTCCTCTATCGAATGAATATTTTCGGATGAGGAAACAATATCTGCATATCCGTCAACCGCCACAGCAGTTTCTTTTAAATCCGACTGAATTTCAAGCGGAACGTTTTTTCTTATAACTTCAGCATTTGAATATTCGCTGTCGCATTCAAGTATACGGCAAATGAAAAAATCCCGTTCATCCGAGATACCGTACTCTTTTACTGCGGTGTCATTTAAAACAGAAGAAGTCTCAAGAGAAAAACCGAATTTTTGCGCAAGTCTTTTGTGATTTTCTTTAACAAAAGCATACGCGGAAAGTTCGTCTGCCGATATAAAAACTTTGTTTACATCTTTGTGAAATCTCACGGTGCGCATCTCTCCTTTGACTCCATATTTTTTGTCGGGAATAAAATCTGTTTGCGTTCATTATAACACGGTTTCATTTTTTTGGCAAGGCGGTGTTTGCTTACTTTAATTTTAACGGTTGCTTTTTATTCTGTAAAGTGATATAATATTTATATATTTTTTTGAGGTTAACAGCAGATATGATTCTTGATAAAAAAGAGACCGCTGTCGCATTCCGCTGTCCGGAGTGCGGTGCCGCAGTCACAAGTATTGTGGGTATTTTTTCTCTTACTGCGGATATGATACGCCTTAAATGTCCGTGCGGAGGATCGGAACTTGAAATTGTTTACACTAAAGATAAAAAAATACGCTTGAGCGTTCCGTGTTTTTTATGTCCATCACCCCACAATTATGTTATTTCTTCTCAGATGTTTTTTGAAACCGATTTGTTTACATTGCCGTGCAACTATTCGGGAGTGAATATCTGCTTTATAGGAAAACAGAGCAAAGTTAAAGAAGCGCTAAAAAAATCTGACGAGGAACTCATGGAAATGCTCGGCGATACCGACTTTTCTGAACTTTCCGAAGCCCGAAAGGGAAATATCGAACTCTCTGATCCTCAGATACTTGATATAGTAATGTATGTTGTGCATGAACTTGCGGACGAGGGGCAGATATCATGCGCGTGCAAAGACGGCGAAGGCGAATACGATGTTGAGATATATGATGATCATCTTACCGTTAAGTGCAATAAGTGCGGAAAAAAGCTTGATCTTCCGACGAACAGCGTTTCAAATGCTCAGGCGTTCCTCGAGTGCGATAAACTTGAGCTTAAATAAATCCGTGTCAAAAAGCAGCAGAATGCATAATATGATATTAGAGCGTCGGAAAAACGAATGCTCGAAATTAAAAAAATCGTCCATATAGGGCCGGAGGTTTATCATGGGATGCTTCTGCAATATTTTTGATAACGATAATATTTTCTGGATAATCCTTATTATTCTCCTTCTTGTCCTCATCAACTGCTCATGCTGCGGCTGAGGAAAAGTCGAATAAAAGAGATAGCACGGGGTTGCCGTATTTTACGGCGGCCCCGTTTTTATGTATGTTTTCGAAAAAGATTTTCATATGTTGTTCTTTCCTAGGTTAAATCATGTCGGCATATCATGTCAGGAAAACATAGTTTTGCGGAAAATAATGCAGCTAAAAAACACGCCGTATTAAGCCTTTAAGATAATATTGCGTGTTTTTCACTTGACCGGAACCTTGCGGTTCTTTAATTTATTTTTTTATGTGTTCCATAGTTAACTTTACTCTATCTGAGATTCTTACTGTTCCGACATCAAAAATTGATGTGTGCAGCGTATCGTTTATAGGTTTTGTCCAACATTCCGGGATACTTTTTATTCCGTTTGCCATACCGAGTATTGAACCGACGGTCGCGCCGTTGCAATCAGTATCAAAGCCTGTTTCGACTGCCATGCAAATCGATTTTCCGTAATCTCCGTTTCCGTGCAAAAGGGAAGAGGCGACAATCATTGCGTTTGAAATTGTATGGCACCAGCCGTGCTCGTCACATTCGTCGTATTTCCTGTGAATTTTTTCGAATGCAGCTTTTTGTGATATACCGTTGTTGTAGTCATCTAAAACAGATGAAATCTCTTCATAAAGTCTGGAAGTATGCGGTATTTGCGAAAGACCGCCACAAATTATATCATCGATTTGAGGTGTCACCGCTGCGACGGCAAGCATTGCCGCAACAAACATTTCACCGTAAATTCCGTTTTTAGTGTGAGAAATTGACGCGTCTCGCCAAGCCATTTCGGCGGCTTTTTCCGGATTTCCGGGGTTTATATATCCGAAATAATCACCCCTTATCTGTGCGCCGATCCATTCACGGTAAGGGTTTTTGTATACAGCAGACTGCGGGGGATAGTAACCGTTTATAAAATTACAAAACGCTACTCTTTCCGCCGTGCAATATGCGTCTTTTTTCTGATAATCAAGCCATGCGCGCGATACATCGTAAGGCGTGAAATCTTTGCCGTACTTGGAGATTATTATTTGAGCAAGAACGGTATAGTTCAGATCATCGTCCACAGGCATTCCTTCAAGTTCATCTATGTATTTTTTGCTTTCAAACGGAAAGTTATATTTTTTACAAATATCGTCGGTTAAGTCTGAATTGCAAATATATCTGTGCATGGGGAAATTCCCCGTTTCGCGTAAAAACGATATAAACTCGTTTGATCGTATTCCCTCAACCGTTTTGCCGAGTCTGCATCCGCATATTCTGCCCATCCATGCGCCGTATATTTTATTTTCTAAATTATCCGTATCTTTTTTAGGTAAAAACTTGTATTCGCTTCTTAAAGCTTTAATTCCGTCAAGGTCAGAGGGCTCTCTGTATTTATAATCCTCTCGTATTTCTGCGTTATTAACAATTTCAAATAAAACGTCTCCCAGCTTTTTTTTGATTTCATCCTTAGGGAGCTTCGATACGGCGAAAAATAAATCCTTATACTTTTCAATATTTAAACCTTCATCAACGGATTGTTCGTATTCGGTAATAATAGAAGAGGTATAGAATTCCCAGTCGGGCAAAGCGGAGTATTTTGGCTTCATAATTTTATTGTAACTCATTTCTTCGGCAGTTCTGCCGTCTATTTCCAAAACCAAAGCGTCAATTGATATGCCGAAATATTTAGATATTTCAATTATCTTTGGTAGTTCAGGAGCAGCGGCTCCGCTTTCCCATTTTTGAACCGACTGTCGAGTTACCCCGAAGATATTTGCAAACTGTTCTTGCGACATTTTTGCATTCGTTCTCAGTTTATAAATCATTTCTTTCATAGTAAATGCAACTCCAAATGTTTATTTAATCAAAAACATCATAAACTAAAAAAATATATTATTCAACCAAATACCGGTTTCAAAAAATGCAAACCTGCGGTTGTCAAAACAATTTCGTGCAGAAAAACCTGATAATGTTGCTGTACCGTTCTGCAATATACAGCCTTACAGCACCCACGCCCTCTCTTTTGAGTTTTACCGAGTGGGGATAATTTTTTAGTATGTAAGTAAAG
>CAKSJC010000049.1 GCA_934462885.1 uncultured Eubacteriales bacterium
CGTTTGATATGCATCAGTCTGAAATTTTCGAAGGAAAAAATGCCCGTCAAACCGTCGCAAGGCTTCCCGGAGAGTCTGAAAAAGATTATATTTCGGCTCTGCGCTCCGATCTTGCACTCTCGGACGAGTTAATCTGCGAAATATCCGGAAAAAAAGTTTTCGCTCTCGCATACCCTCAGGGATATTACGATGAGTTGTCATCTACGGTAATCTCGGAACACGGAATAAAACTCACGTTTTCAACAAATCACGGTGTAAACACCGTGCTAAAGGGTCTTCCGCAATCTCTGTTCGCGATGAAGCGCATATGGATAAACGACGACACGTCATCGGATGAATTACTTGATATGATAAAATAAAGTCTCGCCGGCAAGTTTTGAATATCACGAAAAAATAATCCTACGAATGATTAAATCATACGTAGGATTAACTGTTTTTATTTCCACTCCATATTAAAGCTGCACCTCGGAGGTTGTGCGTATGCGCAACCTCGCAAGTGGGGCGGTTTTCTTTATTTACAAACTAAAAATTCGCTCCACTTGATTAATGGTCAAGTCTCATCTTTACTTTATAAGCTTGGCAATAGCGCCGGCTATCGCTTCTTCTTTCATTTTATGTATATTTTTTATGACCCTGATCTCCATATCTTCCGCGCGGCTTTTAATATTCATGGCTACAGCGTCTCCCCCGTATGCGCGATCGTCACGGTCAAAAAAAGATGTGGCGGCAAGAGCCGCTTTTGCGTAATCTCTGCCGAATTTCTTTGAAACGGACTTGAGTTTATAAAGCTCGTCCGTCTTTACGTCTCCGTTTTTGCATGAAATGAAAACAGGCAAAAATCCTCTCATGAGCATGACGTCAATTTCGTTTTTGGTCTTGGAATTCTCCGTTCCCCACGAAATAACCGTTCCGACTGTCGCGGAATCGAAAATTCGTCTTCCCTTCTCTTTCATGGAAAGCGCTATTTTATAGATATAATACTCCAGAGCGGAGCCTGACTTTGTTAAACAATCCTTCACAGCGCGGTTTTTATATGAGTACACAAGCATTCCGCCGCTGTACTTTCTTCTGTCCGGCAAAATGAGTCCCCGTCCGAGAAATTCGTCGAACATCTTACGGTCAACCTGTCTTCTTCCGTTTCCGAACGAATTTTCCGATATTGCGAACAAATCGTCTCCGTAAAAGCTCGACTCGGTTGAAAAGACGTTAATCTTATTATTCCATCCGACGGGATCTCGGCGGCATATGTCCCAAATAACGTCAATATCGCGGTAGAATTCATCGTTTTCCGTGAATCTGAACGATGTATAACTCACGTATCCGCCATGCAGGCGGATATTTTCGTCCGTCGTCATATACATATCGTGACCGACTGAAAAATCAACTACCCTTTTTCTGAAATCCTCGCCGGGATTATGAGGCGGAAAATAAAACACTCCCCTCATACTGACAGGGTTTATTTTAAAAAGTGAGATATTCTTTTGCCCCGCGGCAAAAATCATTCCGAGAGAAACAAGTATGCTTTCTTCGCCGCCGGAAAAGTCAATCACATAATCGTCCCCGCCGTTTGTCACCTCACGAAGAACCGCGATTATCGAGGCAATATCGTTTTTCGCAACGCTCTTTTTATATACGGAAGCGCCAATCCCTCGTTTTTCTAATATTTCCCCGATAGCGTCGGCTTCACGTGCGATCTTTTTTATCTCATGGCTTAAAAAGACCACGCGATCCGGCTTCAGAACAAGAGAAGATATTATATTTTCAAGCGGGTTTTTTGCAAATATTTCAACAAGAGTCATACAAATAATCCTTTGTTCCCTTTGAAACGGAAAATAACCAAGTCATCCGCAAAGCCTTTTTTGAAAATGTGAGGCGGGGAGAAACTTTCTTAACCATCTCTCCCCGTGCGTCACTCCTATACAGTCTTATACAATCCGTATTTCTCCTAAGTCTGTTTTGACATCCGACGGACTGCAAATCATTCCAAAATCTGTGCGTTACACAAGTTCTTTTGTTACAAGATGACGTTCAATACGGCTGTTTATCATATCAAGCGCTACCTTGTTTTCACCGCCGTCGAGGACAACCACATCGGCTTCCGCACGGCTTGGCTGAACGTATTTTTCATGCATCGGCTTCACAGTATTCACGTACTGGTTTATCACCGATTCAAGGGTTCGTCCCCTCTCCGTAACGTCACGTCTAATGCGGCGTATAAGTCTGATGTCCGCGTCCGTATCCACAAAAATCTTAATGTCGAACATTTTTGTTAAAGCTGTATCCGCAAAAATAAGTATTCCTTCAACGATTATCACGTCGTTTGGCTCGATCGTTCTCGTTTTATCAGATCTGTTATGTACGGTATAATCGTATATCGGGCACTCTATTCTCTCTCCGGATTTCAGCTTTCTTAAATGAGATATAAACAGAGCGTTATCAAAAGCAGACGGCTCGTCATAGTTGAGATGAGTTCTTTCTTCATATGTCAGATCATCGTGAGCTTTATAATAATCGTCGTGTTTTAATACCGTAACATTAGGAGCAAACTCGCGTGCGAGATTTTCCGTAAGCGTAGTCTTTCCGCTTCCCGTTCCTCCGGCGATGCCTATTATCATTGTACAGGACATATATGACCTCCGCATTTTGAAAAATCCTTGATTCTGTTAAATTATCTAAGTCCCTTGTCGTAAGGAATACCTTCCGCTTTGGGAGCACGCGATTTCTTTGAAGTGAACGCGAGAACTACCAACGAAATGAAGTACGGCATCATGTTGTATACCGCGCTTGGAATGTTCATCGACGCAAGAAGGCCGATACCGGAATATACGTTCGACAGCGCGCGGAAGAGTCCGAACAACAGCGCCGCGAGAGCGATTCTTGTCGGCTTCCATTGTCCGAATATCATGACGGCAAGCGCAAGAAATCCGAATCCCGCGACTCCGTATTCGAATTTCCATTCGCTGACTCCGGCAGTGATATACGTTATTCCGCCTATACCTCCGAGAACCCCGGAAATAAGAACCCCTGCGTAACGCATCTTATATACGTTAATACCAACGCTGTCAGCCGCCTGCGGATGTTCTCCGCATGCCATAAGGCGAAGTCCGAATTTTGTTTTATAAAGAAGTATATATGAAATGACAAGGATAACAGCCGTTACTATTGTAAGCCAGTTCATCTCGAGCGAACCTATTTTGAATATAAACGCCTTCTTCGGTTGTATGTATTCGACGACAGACGAAACGTTATCGGGATTTGCGGTGGTGTTGATAGCTTTAACTATAACGGTCGCAGCCGCGGTTCCGAGCATATTGAGCGCGGTTCCGACAATCGTCTGATCCGCTTTGAAGTTTATACATGCTATCGCAAGAAGAAGCGAATATACAAGCCCTATCGCTATTGAAGCTAAAATTACAAGAATGATAAGGATAACGGGCGATATTCCCTCGAAGTTCCGATAGAGATATCGCATTGTAAGCGCGCCGCCCATAGCTCCCATTACCATGATACCCTCAAGCCCGAGATTTATAACGCCTGAGCGCTCAGAGAAGCAGCCGCCGAGAGCGACGAGTATCAAAACGGATGCGTAAAGAAGTGTATACTGAATAAGAAGAGTCATAACTTTCCGTCTCCTTTCTCATTTTCGCTTGCTCTTTTTTTATGTTCTGCTTCTTTTTCTTCTCTCCGATTTACCGCGCGGGACAGTCCCATCTTCATAAAGAGAACAAAACCGCAAAGGTAGATGATTATCGCAGATATGAGATCCGATATCTGGGAGCAGTACATGGTCTTATCAACATACGCTCCGCCTGCTGTGATATGCTGTATAAAATATGACGAGAATATAGTGCCGATCGGGTTCAGTCCTCCGAGGAACGCGGCTGCGATGCCGTTAAAGCCCATACCCGGAACGGAGGACTGGCTGCACTGCCACTGTTCGATTCCCGACAGGTAGAAAAGTCCCGCTCCCATTCCGGCAAGGATTCCGCCTATCATGAGAGTAACTATAATATTTCTCTTTTCGTTCATTCCGGCGTATTTCGCGGCGTTTTTGTTAAATCCGGTAGCTTTCAGCTCATAGCCGAATTTGGTTTTTTCGAGAGAAATATATACGATTATCGAGATCACAACGGCTATCGGGATTGCTATCGTAACATACTTGTTCCCGAACAGCTTATCAAGTCCGAGCGTCGGAATAAGAGATCCGGGACTATTTGAAGTTACATCTTTTGTATACGGACTTGTAGGCTCTTTAACATTTGTAAGAAGCATATTTACCGAGTAAAGGCTTATCCAGTTAAGCATTATACCTGAGATAACCTCGTTAACGTTGCAGTATGCTTTCAGTATACCGCTTATCGAACCGAGAAGTCCTCCCGCCGCTATACCAAGCAGGATGCATACCCACCATGGAAGATTCCACATCAGCGCCGCATAAAGGACGATTCCGGCTCCCACCGAATACTGTCCGGCTGCTCCGATATTGAACAGTCCGACTTTATAGCAGAACAGTATCGAAAGAGAACACAGGATGAGAGGAGCTGTTTTTACTAAAGTCGTACCGAGATTTTTTACTACCATGTTCGTTCTCGGCAAAAGGTAAAAATAGTTCTTTATGAGATTCGTTATGCTCTTGAACGCTCCGTTCGGATTAATGAACAAGAGTACTATATATCCTATAAGTAGTCCGAGAATCACACATATCAGTGAAGAAAGGACGGTCTGAAACACGTTGTTTTTAATTAAACCTCTTATTTTTTGTTTCATTTTTCCTCCCTCCTTTTCGCGCCGGACATATAAAGTCCGAGTTCTTCAACGGTCGTCTTTTTCGGATCAAGTTCTCCGACAATCTCTCCCTCGTACATTACGAGAATACGGTCAGATACGCTCATTACCTCTTCAAGTTCAAGCGAAACAAGAAGCACTGCGTGTCCCAAATCCCTTTGAGCTACCAGTTTTTTATGAATAAATTCGATAGCTCCGACATCAAGTCCGCGGGTAGGCTGCACAGCTATCAAAAGATCCGGATTTTTGTCAATCTCTCTGGCGACTATTGCTTTCTGCTGGTTCCCGCCCGACATACTTCTCGCAACGGTAACAGCGCCCTGACCGGATCTGATATCGAACTGAGCGATAAGAGTTTCTGCGTATTTTCTGATATTTTTCTTTTTTAAGAACCCCGCTTTATTTGTAAATTCGTCCTCAAAATACCGCTCAAGCACGAGGTTGTTTTCAAGCGTATAGTCAAGGACAAGCCCATGTTTATGTCTGTCCTCGGGAATATGGCTCATTCCTCCCGTATTCCTTTTTCTGATAGGCGCTTTTGTAATGTCCCGCCCGCACATTTTTATACTTCCGCCCGAGACGCCCTCAAGCCCCGTTATTCCATAAACAAGTTCCGTTTGCCCGTTTCCGTCTATGCCGGCAATACAGACTATCTCTCCCGCTCTCACGTCGAATGACACGTTTCTTACCGCATTCTTTTTATGAAGCCTGCTCGGCACGGTCAGATTTTTTACTTCAAGTATCTTTTCTCCGGGTTCGGCAGTCTTCTTTGTTACTTCAAATTCGACGTCGCGTCCGACCATCATGCGTGACAGCTCTTCTTTTGTCGTGTCGGCTACGTTAACGGTTCCGATATACTTTCCTTTGCGAAGTACTGTACAACGGTCGGCTACTTTCATAATCTCATTTAGTTTATGCGATATAAAAAGGATAGACTTACCCTCTTTCGAAAGCTCCGTCATGATCGCCATCAGCTCTTCTATTTCCTGCGGAGTAAGAACAGCGGTAGGCTCATCAAAAATGAGTATTTCATTATCACGGTAAAGCATTTTCAGAATTTCGGTTCTCTGCTGCATTCCTACAGAGATATCCTCTATTTTTGCCGACGTATCTATTGCAAGTCCGTATTTTTCCGAAAGCGCCGTTACCTTTTCCAAAGCGTCTTTCTTCTGTAAAAATCCCATTTTATTCGGTTCAACGCCGAGAATAATATTATCAAGCACCGAAAAGCATTCAACAAGTTTAAAATGCTGATGCACCATTCCGATTCCGAGAGCATTTGCATCGTTAGGATCGTTTATCTTCACGGTCTGCCCGTTTTTCTTTATCTCGCCTTCCTCCGGCTGATAAAGTCCGAAAAGCACCGACATAAGCGTCGATTTGCCGGCCCCGTTTTCTCCGAGCAACGCGTGTATTTCTCCCTTTTTCAGCTGAAGACTAATATTATCGTTAGCGATGATACCGGGGAACTTTTTGGTTATTCCGAGCATTTCTATTGCATAAGTCTCACTCATTGGTCTATCCCCTTTCGCGGTATCTTTTTGCGATATTCGTTTAATGAAAATGGGGTATCCGTGAAACGGACACCCCACAATTCATGTTATATTGTGCCCACACAAATGCGCAGGTTAACTTATCACTTGATCTTTCCCTGATCGTTTACAGTTATATTAGCAACTTCCGGCATAGCGGATGTATCTGCGGATACTTCGATGGATCCGTCAAGCATTCCGCGAACAAGAGTCATATAATCGTCTTTTGTGAACTTGCCGTCTTCCCACTGTGTAGATTCATACGGGATCTGAACATAGTTGAGAGTTGCGTCTTCGCCGCTTATAAGACCGAGAGTTACGATCTTTCCTGCGTAATCCGCCCACTTACCGTTTACAGTGATATCGGCAAGCGCGTCGTATGTAGCGGGATAAAGCCCCTTCATAGCTGAGGTTACAGTAATGCCTTCGCCGTATTTACCGTCGATGATAGCTTTTTGGTCAACGTCAACGCCGATGATCTTGCCGCCTGTCTTTTCAGCAGCTTCGCCTGCGGATGTGTAGATACCGCCGCCGCACGCGAACACGATTTCCGTTCCGCCCTGATACCATGTATCCATAACGGCTGTTATATCCGCGTCGCCTTGGAACTGACCGCCGTATACATAGTTAACTTCAATTTCCGCATCCATATCGGCTGCAGCATCGTCTACGCCCTGCACAAAGCCGTGACCGTAGCGTACAACTGCCGGAACTGCCATACCGCCGAGGAATCCGAGCTTTGTATAACCGAGCTTAACGGCAGCATAACCTGCCATATAGCCGCAAAGTTCTTCCTGATAGATAGCGCAGTATACGTTTTCCATGTCAACGTAATCTTCGAGGTTCCAGTTATCGGGATTGTAATCATATGTTTCCCCCTTAGCTGCAACACCAGCCTCAAGAAGGTCGCCCTTAGCAACGTCGAGAGCAATGAACTTAACGTCCTTATACAGAGGCGCTGCTTCAACTATTGCTCCGCCGAAAGCGTATCCCGGCATTACTATAACGTTGTAGCCGTCTGCGATAGCTGTTTCGATAGAGGAAACACGATCGGCAGTATTATCTCCTGCGGGCTTATAATATTTGAAGTCAATACCTTTAGCTTCGCAGAATGCTTTACAAGCTTCGTATGTCGTCTGGTTGAAAGACTCGTCTGTTATATCGCCGTAGTCTGTTACCATAGCTACTTTGGCGTCGGCCGGAATTTCGCCGTCTTCTTTTGATTCTTCTTTGGAATCGGATTCAACAGCGTCGGTACCTTTTGTGTCAGAGGTATCTTTTGTTTCATTGTTTTCATTGCCGCAAGCCGTAAAGCTGAAGCAGGCAATAACCATAAGCGCTGCAAGTACAAAAGTGAGAATTTTTTTCATATTAAACCTCCATATTTTTTTAATGTACTGCTTACACACATTATAACATCTTTATACGGAAATTTCAACACTTTTTACATATTTTACAGCCAAATCAAAAAGTTTTTTTGCCAAAATCAATCGTTATTTATTTATAATACTCAAAAAAACTTAAAAATAGTCATTTTTATTGCATAATTGCACACTCAAGAGCTATCTCCATCATTGAGGTGAAGGTGTTTTGTCTTTCCTCAGCCGTCGTTTCTTCTCCGGTGAGTATATGATCCGAAACGGTACATATCGCAAGCGCGTTCTTTCTGCATCTTGCCGCATTCATGTAGAGAGCCGCAGCTTCCATTTCGATAGCCATAACACCCATTTTAGCCCACTTTTCGGTGGCGTCCGCGTCATCGTTATAGAAAGTATCGGAGGAAAGGAGATTTCCCACATGATACCTCGCGCCGATTTTTTCGGCGGCGGAAACAGCGTCTGAGAGTAGCTTATATGAAGCGGTTGGCGCGAAAGTACCGGGAAGTTCGTACTGTGAGGCATAATTTGAATTTGTGCAGGCGCCTATCCCGATTATAATGTCGCGTAACTTTACATCCTCTCTTATAGCTCCCGCCGAGCCGATACGCATGATATTCTCGACACCGTAGAAATTATAAAGCTCATAAGAATATATACCGATTGACGGCATACCCATTCCGCTCGCCATAACGGACACGCGATGTCCTTTATATTCGCCTGTATATCCGCCGATACCGCGCACGTTATTTACAAGAACCGCATTCGTAAGGAAGTTTTCCGCGACAAATTTCGCACGCAGCGGATCGCCCGGCATTAAAACGGTCTTTGCAAAATCGGAACTTGACGCACTGTTATGGGGTGTTGACATATGATCCTCCTGTTATTTTATTTTTGATTTTTCGTAGAAGATTTCAACCGTTATGGGACCTCCCCAGTTATCAAACTCCGCAACTGAGGTTATTCCGTGTTCGTCAGCTACTCTCTTGAAAAAGTCGATGTATTCCTGTCTGTCCTTTTTGCCGACCTGGAACATATAGCAGTATACAAGCCCCATTTTTTCTTCTTCGACCCGCGACGTGAGTTCTTCGTCTCCCTCAACCGCCGCAAGCGCTTTGTCTATTATCGCTATATATTCGAGCATTTTGTCGGTTTGCGTCCAGCTCTGCTCCGCAGGCGTCGCATACATATCTAGGTACTCGCCGTCGGCGTGCGCTTCTTTGTAATATTTGTCGAGTGTGTTTATGTACTCGTTTATGTAAGGTGCGGCAGCGCCGTAATACAGATCAAGAAACTCGTTTTTCACAGCTTCAAAGTCTATGTACGGATCCCACAAAAGCTTTGAAATGAGATACCCGCGAAGCGCCCAAAGCTCGCCGCCCTTTAAGCGGTTTCCCTGCATATAAACGTAGTTCCCTTTATTTTTATGGAAAAACTGTATATTGTTTTGCAGATAATACGTATCCGGGAAAGGCATATAAAGGTTAGCGAAATCGTTATTATGATGCCAATAATACATCTCGGTTGCAATTGCGCTGTACCCCTCTATTTCTTCTTCCATCACTTTGGCATACTTGTGGTCGTCGGCTCCGAGTTCAAAGCCGTAATCATGGTCATTGGTAGTATAGAGGAAACGAATGTTTTCCGCCACTTCTACGTTCTTCGGAGGCGTTCTTGAATCAGCATACGCCATTGTAACTATTATCTTATCGGGATACGCTTTCGCCGCGGCGTTTACAAGATTCAACAGAGAACCCATGAGAGTACCGCCGGCTTCTTCGTTAAGGCGTTTGCACTCGTCGCATTCGCAGAAAACGTCTAAGTCGTTTTGGCTCACGGACCAGTACTTCACGTTCGGCTTCTGTTCGATCAGCTTTCCGAGGTTCTTCACGGCTTCCGCAACCATCTCGTTATTGGAATAGCAAGGATGAGCCGGAAGTC
>CAKSJC010000050.1 GCA_934462885.1 uncultured Eubacteriales bacterium
CTACCGATACGAAGCTTAAAGAAGTCGCGGTAAGCTTTTCTGTGGGCGGAACAGAATGTAAGATAGGCGGAATTGCGAAAGGTTCGGGAATGATTCATCCCAACATGGCGACCATGCTCGTTTTTATAACGACCGACTGTGCAATCGACTCGGCAATGCTGCAAAAAGCGCTCTCGAGCGACGTGACCGAAACATTCAATATGGTAAGCGTTGACGGCGACACATCTACTAACGATATGGTAACCGTCCTTGCCAACGGAATGGCGGGGAACAAGAAGATATCTGAAGAGGGCGCGGATTTCGACGAATTTATGAAAGCGCTCAACACCGTTACGGTGTATCTCTGCCGCCGTATCGCAGGAGACGGAGAGGGCGCGACAAAGCTTCTTGAATGCAAGGTGACGGGAGCCGACACGATAATGACCGCGCGTACCGTTGCAAAGAGCGTGATCTGCTCTTCTCTTACGAAAGCGGCGATGTTTGGAGCCGACGCAAACTGGGGACGTGTGCTGTGTGCTATCGGTTACAGCGGCGCCGCAGTCGATGTCGGACTGATCGACGTGAAGTTTAAGTCGAAAAAAGGAGAGATACTGGTGTGCGAGAACGGCGCGGGGGTAGATTTCTCCGAAGAGGCGGCAAAAGAAATACTTCTTGAAGATGAAATTGAAATACTTGTCAACTTAAAATCAGGAGAGTGTTCCTCTGCCGCATGGGGATGCGACCTCACTTACGACTACGTAAAAATAAACGGAGACTATCGTACATGACCGTGCGAAAAAGCTCAAATAAAGGAGGAAAAACATGGATATATCAAATGCAGAACGCGCGAAGGTGCTCGTTCACGCACTTCCGTATATACAGGAGTATTCCGGACGTATTGTCGTTGTAAAGTACGGCGGCAACGCCATGATAAACGAAAAGCTCAAGGATCAGGTAATGCGGGATATAGTTCTTCTTTCTCTTATCGGAGTGAAGGTTGTTCTCGTTCACGGCGGCGGACCCGAAATAACCGAAATGCTTCAGAAAATCGGCAAGAAAAGCGAATTTGTAAACGGACTCCGCGTTACAGATCGCGAAACGGTCGATATCGTGCAGATGGTTCTTGCCGGAAAAGTAAACAAAAATCTTGTTAATTTAATTGAGAATAAAGGCGGAACGGCGATAGGGCTTTCCGGCATTGACGGACACATAATCGAGGCGGAAACGAAAGATGAAAAGCTCGGCTACGTTGGCGAGATAACTTCCGTAAATGTAAAGCCGATACTTGATATAATAGATAAAGGATATATTCCCGTGGTGTCGACAGTCGGCTGCGACAAAGAGGGAAACGTGTATAATATAAATGCCGACACGGCAGCGGCGAAAATAGCGGGAGAACTCGGAGCGGAGAGTCTCATTTCCATGACGGATATAAGCGGCATTTTAAGGGATAAAGACAATCCAGCAACTCTCATGCCCGTAATAAAAGCGAGCGAAGCTCCGCAGCTCGTGAAAGAAGGAATAATCTGCGGAGGCATGATACCGAAAGTCGAGTGTTGTATCAACGCCATAAAATGGGGCGTAAACAGAGTATTTATTATCGACGGACGCATTCCTCACGCAATACTCATTGAAATGCTGACGAACGAAGGTATCGGAACGATGTTTACGGACGAATGAGGAGAAAAACAATATGGACGTAAAAGCTTTTGATAAAGAATATATAGCGGGAACATACTCAAGGTTTCCGGTAACCGTCGTGCGCGGAAAAGGCTCGATAGTGTGGGATGAAAACGGAAGAGAATACATTGATATGTCGACGGGTATAGCGGTAAACACGTTCGGCGTGTCTGACGAGAAATGGGCAGAAGCTGTGTGTGCCCAGGCGTGTACTCTTTCGCATATGTCAAACCTATACTACACGGAGCCTGATGTAAAACTGGCACGGCTTCTCTGCGAAAAAACGGGAATGAAGAAAGTTTTTTTCTCCAATTCCGGAGCGGAGGCAAACGAATGCGCCATAAAGGCGGCGAGAAAATACTCGGCTGAGAAGTACGGGGCGGACAGATATAAAATAGTGACGCTTGAAAACAGTTTCCACGGAAGAACGCTTACAACTCTTGCGGCAACCGGTCAGGAGGCGTTTCATCGCGATTTTCTTCCGCTTACAGATGGATTCCTTTACGCCGCACCGAATGACATTGAAGAAATGCGGAAGCTTTTGGAAAAAGAAAAATGCGCCGCCGTTATGATAGAAGTCGTTCAGGGAGAGGGAGGCGTAAATCCGCTCGACGCGGACTATGTAAAAGCTCTCGCGGAACTTTGCGGTGAGAAAGACGTGCTTCTTATATGCGACGAGGTTCAGATCGGAAACGGGCGGAGCGGTATGCTGTACGGATATATGAACTATGGCGTAAAGCCCGATATTCTATCAACGGCAAAAGGACTGGCAGGAGGACTTCCGCTCGGCGCGACTCTTTTAGGAGAGAAGCTTGAAAACGTTTTGACGCCGGGTTCGCACGGCTCAACGTTCGGAGGAAATCCGGTGTGCTGTGCCGGAGCTCTGAGCATACTCGAACGCCTTAATGAAGAGACTTTGCTTGGCGTAAAAGAACGCTCTGAATATATATTCCGAGAACTTGACGGAGCTTCCGGAATATGCGGTGTATCCGGGCTCGGGCTTATGATAGGCGTGCAGTGCGAAAAAGACGCTTCGGAAGTCATAAAAGGGTGCATGGAAGAGGGAGTTCTTGTAATAAAAGCAAAAAATAAGGTGCGCCTTCTTCCGGCGCTCAACATACCTATGGATCTTCTCTCAAAAGCAATAGAAGTGATAAAAAAAGTATGCGCGGAACAGCAGACTCTGTGAATTTCAAAAAAGCGCTGAAAAACGCCGCTGTCGTTACTACGACAGCGGCGGATTTTTTCTCTGCCATTTTTTATATACTCGATTTTGAGTCAAGGAAATCAAGATAGAATTTCCAGTCTTCGTGTACTATAAGATGAGGACCGGATTTTACATGATAGCCTATGCTTCCGTCGTGATACGCGCACCCGTTTTCGACGGGTTCATCCGGAAGAACGACGCCTTTTTTTCCATAGAGCGCGTAAGCTTCGCCCGCCATACGGCATGAGAGACGTTCAGCTTCCGGATCCGCCCAGTCGTCTTCTGAGCAGCTTGCAACATAGCAGAATCTGGGAGCGATCGCGGCGATGAGCATATGCTGATCCACGGGAAGCATTTCCTCATGGTTGTTGTAGTTATGATAATTTGCGCAGAACCAGTCGGTTCCGTTGATATCATCGACGCGCTCGCCGCCTTTTGTTCTAAGCATAGCGGCTCCCGTGCAGCCCGAGGCGTTCGATATTGCGCAGAAAAAACGTTTATCCTCGGCGGCTGCCCAAAGCGCGGTTTTTCCTCCGCGTGAGTGTCCGGCAACTGTTACGCGAGAGGCGTCTATGCGGGAGTCCGTTTCAATATAGTCGAGAACTCTGGACGTTCCCCATGACCAAGCGGATATAGTTGCCCATGAGTTCGGCTTTCTGTCTTCGCGGCTCTCAAATACGGTATAAACGCCCGTCGTATAGTCGGTGTGATTCGGCCAGTCCGGAGCTATTCCCGACGTCGGAAGAATGAAAACAGCGTATCCGCGCGCTATTATCAAGCGGATGTCAACGTTTTCACATTCAATACTGTTTTCAAGATCGCATTTGCTTTCCTGAAACTCGTGCATCGCATAAACAAAAGCGGGAACTTTGCCGTTTTTGTTCATCGGAATATAACCGTGAACGGGGAAAGAATATCCGTGGAACGAAATATTTATTTTGTTGTATTCGATCCCGTTTTCTCGGAAGTTTTCAACTTTTTTTACAATCTCAAACGAGAGATCTCGCGGACGGTCGACCGGGCGGACTCCGTATACGAAGTTTTCAAACAGAGAAATTATCTCCGGACGTCTGAACTTTTCCCATTTTTCGACGCTGTCGATCTTTTCTCCGCTTACGGATACTAAAAGATTCGGGATATCTGACATATTTTCTCCTTTTATATTTGTAGTGTCATTTTAGCCTATCGTAATATCAAAAGACTGATCGTAGGAAGCGGCCGGGGCAAGCTTTAACATATCGCGCTTTGTCTCGAGATCGTCCACCTTGCCGTCGTCTGCGGGAATACTCATCCAAGGTTCGATGCAGCAGAACGGAGCGGTCGTTTTAGGGGAATGCCAGAATCCGACGTACTTCATGCCGGGATACGTGACTTTGACAAAACGCTTTGAAACAGATGATTTGAGAGTAACCTCTTTTGCGACATTTGTGAGAAAAACGGCGTCGTTGTCAAAAAGATCGTGAGTGAGTTTAAAGCTTTTGCCGCAGCGGAGTTTGAAAGGAGTTCTTTGTTCAAGGCAGAAACATGCTTCGCTGAAGCATACCTGCATAGGTTCGCATTTTTCGGAGAAAGTAAGAGTATAATCCTCGAATTTGTCTCCGTCTGCAAGGGGAACGTTGAATCCGGGATGACCTCCGATTGCAAAAATAAGTTCTTTTTCATCGCGGTTCTCAACATGGAAAGATGTGCGCACCGTAGAGCCGTCGAGGGTGTATGTAAGAGTGAGGGCAAATCGGAACGGATACTGCGCAAGTGTTTTTTCCGAATCGGTGAGACGGAACGATATAGAATCCGCGGCGGAGCTTATCATTTCATAAGCAGTTTTTCTCGCGAATCCGTGGAGATTCATTTCATAGGTTTTTCCGCGATAAGTATATTTTCCGTCCCAGAGACGTCCGCAGATCGGAAAGAGATTGTATGCGTGACCGGTCCAGTATTCGGGGTTCCCCTGCCAGAGGTACTCGGTTCCTGTTTTCTTTAAGATAAGAGAAGTCATCTCCGTACCCATGTCGGAGACAGTTACTTTTATTTTAGAGTTTTCGATAGTGTAAAACATATTTTTCTCCTTTTTCGGAAATATTTGTCCATGCAAAGTCAGTTTATCATTATTGCTTATCTTTGTCAAGTAGAAACATAAAAGCGTAAAAGAAAAGCATTGACACGATATTTCAATTATGTTAAAATTTAATAAGAAAAATGCTGTAGTTTTTTAGACGCTTGAATCGAAAAAAGACCGCTGCATTTTTACGTAACAATGATAATGTTTTAATACAAAATTGATATATGCCGCGGTATCATTTACAATAATGTGAAATGCCGTGATGGAGACTTGTTTATGATAAAAATGCTTTGCCTCGGAGACGTTGTCGGAGAGGAAGGTACTTCTTTCGTCGAGAAAAATCTGAGAGAACTCATAAAAAAATACGGAGTTGATCTCTGTATTGTAAACGGTGAAAACTCGGCGGAGGGGAACGGTATATCAAAAGAATCAGCATACAGGCTTTACGACGCGGGAGCCGACGTTATAACAGGCGGTAATCATACGTTTAAACTGCGGGAAGTATATTCAATGTTAGACGATGAGGATTTTATGCTTCGTCCGCTCAACTACCCGTCGGAAGCTCCCGGAACGGGATATTTGACAGTCGATATACGCGGAGTGCGCGTTCTTGTATTAAACGTAATCGGGACAGTATATATGGAACCAATGGAGCCGCCTGTAAATAAGGTTGAGCGTGTACTTAAGTTTGAAAAAGGAAAGTATGATATTGCGGTATGCGATATCCACGCTGAGGCGACGTCGGAAAAAATGTTTTTTGCAAGATATTTCGACGGGGTTATTTCCGCAATAGTCGGAACGCACACACACGTGCCGACGGCGGATATACGAATTTTTCCGCATGGAACCGGATATATTACAGATTTGGGCATGTGCGGATCGGAAAACGGAATACTTGGTGTAAAGACCGAATCTATCATTCACAAATACACTGTAAAAACTCCGGTACGCTTTGAGCCTGCCGCAGGAGACTGTCATATAAACGGAGCTTATTTTGAAATAGACGAAAAAAACGGTAAATGCATATCCGCTGAAAGAGTTTTCCTTTGAACGTGTATTTTCCAAGGTACTCGCAGGCTTGATTGCCTATGGCAAAAGCTGTCGGAGAAAGATACGTACACATTATAAAATAATTGCAATGCAAAAACGGAGAAAGTTTTGAAAAAAATCCGTAGAATTATCCTTATGGTAACGTCGGCACTTCTTGCCGCGGTACTGTCTTCCTGCTCCGTAAGGGACGCTTTCAAAAAAGGCGGAGCAGCTTATGAAATTTGGACTCATTTTTCATCGGAGTTTGTTCTTTTTTGTGAAGAAGCAGACGATATATTGGATTTCATATATTTCGGTAAACACACGCCCGAGGAGAGTCAGGCGCCGCTTGTGCTTTCGGCTGATAAAGGATGCACTGCGGAACTTGAGCGAATTACCCACATCGAATATTTACCTACGCCGTATAACGTTTCTTTTATCAAGGACAGAAATGCAACCGAAAAAAACGAGGAAGGCTATCTGAAAGTTTCTTTAACGGGAGCGTACACTCTCACGGATGTGGAATCTTTGTTCCTTGAAAAAGGGATCGTCCCCCGTATTGAGGAAAGAGCCGCTCCTTCCCCGACAGGCGAAGTATTCGCGGTCGATTTCGCGGGCTTATATGACGGCGAAAATTTTTATGTAAACCCCGATTGCCCGGTAACTCTGCTTGTTAGCGGCGAGAAAAAGGCGAAAACATCCGATTCTCCCGTAGAGGATGGAAAAAGCACGGTGTATATTACATTTGACGACGGACCCGGCAGACATAATACCGTAAAACTTCTCGATATCCTTGACAGCTACGGTATAAAGGCGGCTTTTTTCACGGTAGGAGACTCGGTTGCAAAATATCCTGAAAACGCGGCTGTCATTGAAAAGCGCGGACACGTGCTCTCATGCCATTCGATGACGCACAATTATGAATCAATATACGCTTCGGTTTATGCACTGCTCACGGAAGTCGAAGAATGGGAGACGGCGGTTGACGGCTGCGGAGTTTCGCCGCACGCGAAGCTGTTCCGCTTTCCGGGAGGCTCTGTCGGAACTTATCTGACAAAAGAAAAATCTGCTGAAATGGTTTCGGCTCTCGCTGACAGAGGGTATTTTTCTTACGACTGGAATGTGGTAACAAACGATGCGCTGCTTTCGATGAAACCGGAAGATACGGATTCATATGATTATATAAAGCAGAATTTCACGGACACATTCGAGCTTGCAGTAAAACAGTACGATGGCAAAGAGCCTATAATAGTTCTTATGCACGAGAACGTAAACGAAACTGTCGATCTTCTCCCGTGGATTATAGAGTATATTTCAGAACGCGGATATGCGTTCGGCGATCTCTCTGAACTTGATGAATCGTGGATGTTCGGAGATAAATAAGAACAACCGTGCCGGTACAGAGCGCCGGCACGGTTGTTCTTATTTTATTTTTTCGCTTGTAAATCCCTCTTCAGCGTGCTTTACGATTTGTTCTCCGCGTTCGCCGCCGCTGAGAACCATGACCGCCTTTATTAGATCCGCGTCAGAAAACTCAACGTCGGATATTTTATATTTCCGATAGTTATAAATTGAGCGTTTCTTTGCGTCGATTACGGTCATTGGGTATTCTTTGCCCGTAGTTTCGTCGACCAAAACAAAAGAAAACTCGCTCCCCGCTTCGACGCCTGTATATTTGTAAGCGCTGTCGTTCCATCTGATCGTAAGCTGAGCTTCTCCGGCGTCCGGAACGTAGTAAAACGCATATGCTCTGAAATGTCCGTTGTCTGATATTTCGGCGTTGACTTTTGATTTTAAGAATTCATCCGTGCCGTTATCTACCGCTTTCTCCACGGCGTCTGTTACATATAGTTTTGAAAAGATCGATTTGTCGGCGACCATAAAACAACGTATAATGAACATTAAGCATAATATAAAGAGAATTGCATATCCGATACGTTTTATTATTTTTTCCATAATAGGTATGTTCCTTTTGTTTTGTTTTTTTCCTGAACTTCTGCTGAATGCTTTAATTATATCAGTGAGATATTAAATTTTCAATAATAAATAAAGACAAAGACGAAAAACATCGGTAAATTGTCGAAATAGATGTTGACGAGAGGGTAATAATATATTATAATATAACTTAGCATGGATTTTTTTGCTTTTTTGAACGGAGGGATCTTGTCTGAAAATTGATGTAGTTGAACTTATGAACCATCGTGCGAGTGAAGTAAAGTTTAAGTATGCTTTTGATCCGCATAATGTTGACTCGGAGTGTGTTTCATTGCCCGATGGAATAACGGTTGACCGCGACGGGATCACAGTTGAAGGATGTGCGCTTGATTATCTCGGTTCCATTATGTTTAAGGCTCATGTGACGGTTTCATACGCTACGGTATGCGCGAGATGTGCTGAAGATATCAAAGCGGTACTTGAATTTGATATGGAACGCATGATACTGACAAATCGATTTTACGATGAGAAAGCCCATGTATCTGACGATGACGAATGGGACGGAGAGTGCGAAGATGTTCTTTACGTTAACGAAGGAAAGATTATCCCCGACGCTGACGTCATGGAGGAAATATCGTTAAACCTCCCGCCATATGATTTGTGCAGTGAGGACTGCCCGGGGCTATGTCCGAGATGCGGAAATCGTTTGAAAGACGGAGCCTGTAACTGCAAAGAAGAAAAAGATATTAATCCTAAGCTTGCAATTTTGCAAAAACTACTTGATAATCAAAAATAAATGTGGTATAATAACCTGGTATTGTAATTAACAGAATTATACCGAGGAGGTTTAGAAATGGCTGTTCCGAAGAGAAAAACATCGAAGGCAAGACGTGACAAAAGACGTTCAAACGTATGGAAACTCGAAATGCCCGGTATGGTAAAATGTTCGCACTGCGGTGAATACAATCTTGCTCACCGTGTATGCAAGTCCTGCGGCTATTACAACGGTAAGCAGGTAATTAAAACAACTGAAGAAGCGTAACAATGAGTCCGTGTTATCGTAAGGTAACACGGACGCGCTTTTTTGCATATCTTCGCTTCGGAGTTATCGGTATACTTAAATGAAATGAACAATGATCGCGGAGGTTACGTGACTGCCCGCTCTTACCCGCTGACGCGGAGAAATTTTACATATTGTTTGCGTGGGGCGGGGGAATTTTTGATAATCAGAAAAATACAAAGGAAACGGAGTTTTACGATGCGGTGTGTTCCTAAACAAAAAAACAGGAAAATCGGGCTTATAGTCATATCTTTTATAGTAATCGGTGCGTTACTGTACATGATCCCTCTTGTATGCAACGCATATGAGATAAAGGTGATTCCGTGGATATTTCAATTTGCCGCTCTGGCACTTATTGTCGGAGGGATATACGTGTTGATGAGGTATAAGCTTACTGAATTTGTATATGAGATTCGTCTTAATACGAGAGCGGAAGAGAATACTGACATGATACCGGTATATGCCTCTGAGGTGAAAGCCGATATTGCCAGGGTATCTCCGGAGTATCTTGATTTTGCGGTAATGCGCGCACAGGGAACATGGAACTTCGAT